>JAQIBR010000257.1 GCA_027858955.1 Bacteroidales bacterium | reverse complement strand
GCATATAACTTAAATATAGTTAATGCTCTTTAGAAACTAGCTTAAAGCCGTTTTGGAATTGCAAAATTAAGAAAATAAAAATTAAGATTTTTGTTGCATTTTAACACAGAATCTTGGCGAGAAAAGTGCATCACGCAAAGACGCAAGGACGCACAAAGATTATTAATTATTTTTTCTAATCAACATCAATCCATCTCGGAGTGGCAAAAGCACATTTTCAACTCTTTCATCATTCTGAATAAGCTTATTAAATTCTATTATTCCCTTAGTATCTCTATCGCTTTTTTTCAGCGGCTCAACTACTTTTCCTCCCCATAAAACATTGTCAGCCAGTATAAAACCACCCGAGGGCACTTTATCAAAAATCAGGTGGTAATAGTTCGAATAATTTTCTTTATCGGCATCAATAAAAACCAAATCGAATATCATATTCAGATCGGGAATGATATTCAAAGCATCGCCAAAGTATTGTATAATTTGCTTCTCAAAACCTGCTTTCTTAAAATATTTGCTTGCAATTGGTTCTAATTCCGGATCAAGTTCAAGTGTGTGGATTTTACCGTCTTTTGCTAATCCTTCTGCTAGGCAAATAGCTGAATAGCCTGTATAAGTACCTATTTCCAACACTGATTTTGGCCGAATCATATATGATAACATACTCAAAAAACGGCCTTGTTGTTTACCGCTCAACATTCGCGGATGCATTACTTTTAAATGAGTTTCTCTATACAGCTCATTCAAAATATTGCTTTGATCAGAGCTGTGCTCTTCGGCATATTTTTCAATCCTGGAATCAATCATTTCTAATTATTTAAATACCAACATGCTCATTTGATTGGGGTCGAAAATTTCATTCGCCACTTCAAGTATAGCTTCAGCTGAAACTTTGTGGATTTTTAAATGCACTTCTTCGAGAGTGCTTATTCTGCCATAACTTAATAAACTGCGACCGTTATTATGCATTTTAACTGCATTCGATTCTTCAGAAATAGCAATCTGTCCTGCAAATTGTTGCTTTGCTTTTTTAAGCTGAAGTGGCCCAAGTTTTTTATCTCGAAGTATTTGTAATTCTTTGTTAACCAGCTCAATACTTCGATCTAAATAATTTTTATCTGTTCCCATATAAACTGAGAAATTTCCCACATCAGTAAATGGAGTAAAATTAGATTCTAAATTGTAAGTAAAGCCATATTTTTCACGTATAGCCAAGTTCAACCTTGAATTTAAACCCGGACCGCCCAAATAATTGTTTAAAAGAGAAAAAGCAGTTCGCTTTTCATCTTTTAAACTGTAGGCTCTATTCCCAATCATACAATGTGCCTGAAATAATCGTCGCTTTTTTATTTGATCAATTGGAACATATGAGTTTACAGCTTCTCGTGTTGATGAAGAAATATTCTCCGATTTATCGGCAAAATATTTCTCAAAAAGCCTTACCAGTTTTGGGAATTCAATTGCTCCAACCGATGAAATTATCATTTTATCGGTATTGTAATTCTGCTCGATGAATTCCTTTACCAACTTTCGATTAAATGTCTTAACCAGTTTTTTTGTACCTAAAATGTTTTTTCCTAAAGGATGTTCAGGGAAAAGCAAACAATCAAAATCATCGAAAATCTGTTCCGATGGCGAGTCTTTATAGGAGTTTATTTCATCTATAACAACTTCCTTTTCCTTTTTTAGTTCTTTTTCGGGGAAGACAGAGTGAAAAACAATATCGGCAAAAAGTTCTAAAGCTCTTGCATAATGCTGTGACAAAAAAGCTGCTTGAATAACCGTTTCTTCTTTAGAAGTATAGGCATTCAATTCTCCTCCTATATCTTCCAGACGACTGAGAATATGATACGCTTTTCGTTTTTCGGTACCCTTAAAAATAAGATGCTCAATAAAATGAGCTAATCCGTTTTGATGTGGAAACTCATCGCGAGAGCCGGAATCAATTATCAAACCCAAATGAGCTACCTGCCCATTATTGGCCTTGCTTAAATTTTGATGCACTAAACGAATTCCGTTTTTTAACTGATGTATTTGATATTCTGCCATTCGGGCGCAAAAGTACAGCTTTTTATAATGTGATGATTTGGTATTTGATGATAAAATAATTTACAGATGGGCTTATCAATGCATATACATTTAACCGCAAAGAACGTTAAGGATTCGCAAAGAACGCAATGTGCTAAAAATCAACTATAAATAAAATAGCGACCTTTGCGAAACCATTGCGCACTTTGCGTTAAAATTCCGTAGCACGAAATATATTTTAAAATAAGAATTTAACATCCTGATTTTATATGATTTGTTAAATAATTGCACTATCAAAAAGCAACTTATAAACTTGCGAACCATAAACTTCTTCAGGACGAGACAGTCACATATTACCACATCAATACATTATCTAATTAGTTCTCACATTCATCCATTCAGGAAGTGGTTTCGATTCGGGTTTTCTTTTATAAAGCATATCGTCTAGCTCCAAAGCTATGGTTCTGAAAACAGAAGAGTTCTTAAGCCCTGCACGAACTAAATTATGCATAAGATTATCAGGATGGGAATAGGGACAAACACTTATACAACGACCGCAATCAGTTCCAATACTTGTCCAATAAGTAAAGCAAGCTTCCTGATTTATTTGCCAACGAACAACTCCATCAATATTTTTTTGATCTATAAATGAAATAGCCTGACTAGGACAAGCTTCCGCACATTTTTTACATTTTGTACAAAAATCAATTACCGAATATTCATTTAAAGGCTCATCGCAAATTAAAGGTAAATTGGTGGTAACCACAGATATACGAACTCTTGGCCCTAATTTGGGAGTCATCAATAAACCCATTCTTCCTATTTCGCCTAAAACTGCATCACGTGCTACTAAAGGGCAAACAACTTCATAATTTCCATCGATATGAGCTCTTGCTTCATAGCCTAATTTCCTAATGAAATGTGCAACTTGGACAGCAATTCGTCCAGACTCTAAATATTGTTGAGCAGACTCCATAATGACCGACGCTTTAGGTGCCGATTGCATCATGCTATGATCCATTTCTACCGTAAAAGCAATAGCATAATCGTGCTTCTTTTCGTAAACTTTATCGTAGCGCTCTCCTCTTCCACCGACAGAATACATATGATAATCTTGAAGTTGTGTAATACCACAATCAACTGCGCCAAGTTTTTTCGACCAATTTTTAATATAATTTGAAATATCGTTAGCATTACTTAATATCTTCGATTCTGCAATTGATCCATCAACTTCAAATTTTAAAGCACCAATGGTATCGAAACTTGCATCTGCCGATGAAAAACCATAGGGATGCGACAAAGAAGCTTGATTACTCAATAAACCAGGGCGTTTTCGGAATTCATCGTCCAAAAGTCTATTTTCGGGTCTACGCTTATAATATTGTTCAAATCTATCGCTTCCTGCTTTAAGTTCAAGCCGAGAGAACATAACATCACGTTCATCAATTCGCTT
>JAQIBR010000188.1 GCA_027858955.1 Bacteroidales bacterium | reverse complement strand
TGATTCATCTGATTTTCGGCAAGCTTTGTTAAGTCTACCTTAATCAAAGTATCAATCGACACATTGAAATAATCCGAAAAAGTGATTAAAACCTGCATATTAGGATGTGCTACTTCATTTTCATAACCGCTTAAAGTAGATCTTTTCATTGATAAACTTTGAGCTACCTCATCTTGTGTAAATCGCTTGCGCTTGCGAAGCAATTTTATGTTTTGACTAAATATTGACATTTTTTTTATCGTTTTTCTTTGTGCACCTTAGTGATATTCCTTTGAGCTCCTTTGTGGTAAAAATTTTTAACCACTAAGTCGCACTAAGTACTTCACAAAATAACACGAAGGATTATAATATTACTTGCTTTTCATTTTCTAAATTGATTATATTGTAATCGTTATTTTGATTATATTTTAATCAAAGATACATTGTTTTTTTAATGAAAGCAAATTTATGTTTAACAATACAAAAGACCGAACCATTGTTCACCTCGACCTCGACAGTTTTTTTGTTTCGGCCGAGCGTTTGATAAACAGCAAACTAATTGGCTTACCCGTGGTTATTGGCGGCAATTCCGATCGCGGAGTGGTATCAAGTTGCAGCTACGAAGCACGTAAGTTTGGAGTAAAATCTGGCATGCCGATGAAACTAGCTCGTAGATTATGCAACGAGGCCGTGGTGGTGCGTGGCGATATGGAGCTCTACAGCAAATACTCGCGCCTGGTAACCGATATTATTGCCGACAGCGCTCCTCTTTACGAAAAAGCAAGCATCGATGAGCATTATCTCGATATTAGCGGAATGGATCGCTTTTTTGGAAGTCTGAAATGGTCACAGGAATTACGTCAACGGATTATAAAAGAAAGCGGGTTACCTATTTCGTTTGGGCTTTCGGTAAATAAAACCGTAGCCAAAATAGCCACCGGAGAATCCAAACCCAATGGAGAGCTGCAAATTCCTTACGATGGCGTAAAGCCTTTTTTATCGCCTCTGTCCATCAAAAAAATACCGATGCTTGGCCCTCAGACTTTTCAACTACTTCGGTCGATGGGGATATCCAATATAGAAACACTCAGGCGGATTCCGCCCGAAATGATTGAACAGCTTTTGGGCAAAAATGGTCTTGTTATCTGGAAAAAAGCAAATGGCATAGACAATAATCCGGTGCAAAGCTATTCCGAGCAAAAAAGCATCAGCAGCGAACGTACTTTTGAAAAAGACAGTACCGATATAAGAAAAATGCGCGCTATCCTCATCGGAATGGTAGGGCGACTAGCTTTTGAGTTACGCAAACAGCAAAAACTAAGTGGTGTTATCAGCGTAAAAATCCGCTATTCTAACTTTGATACTCACAGTCTTCAACAACGCATTCCATATACAGCATTAGACCACGTTTTAATTAAAACGGCTACTGAGCTTTTCGATAAACTCTACCAACGCCGTATGCTTATCCGACTTGTTGGTGTAAGATTTAGTCAGCTTATCCAAGGGCAACAACAACTCGATTTATTCGACGATATCCCAGAACGCATCGATTTGTATCAAGCGATGGATAAAATCCGCTTACGCTTTGGAAAGAACAGTGTTTTTAGGGCTGTAAGCATTAAAACGCCGGAGGAGAAAGCGAAAATTGAGGAGAAGAAAAAAGAAGATGCTGTTTAATAGTCAGGGCTTCATTTAGAGTGAAACCCTGACTCTAAATTACAATTTAATACTTTGCTTTACATTCCTCGCTTTGCGAGATTCGTAGCTAAATTCAACATCACCATTGCCTTCAAGAATAAAAGCATATTCCACAGTAGAATAACCAGGAACCGTTAAGAATTGAACTTCTGGCTTATACTCTTTAAATTGAATATCGGCCGTGTATTCATTGTTTAATTTTCCACCAGCAACAACCTTAGCGCCACTAACTTTTAGCATATCCTGAGGATATATCTTCGTTTTTATGGCGTGAGCAGTCATAGTAGAAATGGCATTGCTATTGCGTAAACGAACATAAACACGATTTAGATTTTTGCCAATTTTCTCTGTTTTAAAAATTTCCATACTCACATCGGGTGTTTGAGAAGCAGCATAAATAACTGCAGAAGCATTGCGATGCACCAAATCAGGAAGCATAAAAGTATGCGGCATACGCGAGCTGTACTTAATCCATCCTCCTATTTCAATATCACCATAAACAGGATGCTTATAGGGAGTCCATTCTTGGAACAAACTACCATGAGCCAAATGATCGTTAAATTTTAGCAGTTCACGTTCCCGCGGATAATTTTCGCGTCTTCCAAAACCACCCTCAGGAGCATCTTTCTTTTTCTCAGTTGTATAAGTTTCTGAATCGCGCTGAAATAATTCCCCGACAAAACCAAAGGCGCCAAAAGCTTCATAGGTAAAATCGGTAAAATCGCCATAGGTTGTATACAAATCTTTCCAGGAGATTAAATAACGATAACCCGGAACCATTTTCTCGGCATTCTTGCCTAACACATCATAAACAGCAATATCGGCAGCCAATAAAGGGCCGTCTTCTTTGGTACTAGGACCACGAAGAAACATACCGCCATTGTTATGGAAAGCATAAACAATAATTATGTTTTCGCGATCTCCAATATATTTAGCTAATGCTTTAAGTCCAACTCCAGAAAAAGGAAAATCGCCCGCACCACGTTGTACATAATTGGGTTGCCAGTTATAGCCCCAGTTTCGATTTGGATCGACATAGCCTTCGGTATCTTCATTTATCTTGCCATCACCATCGTTATCAATTCCTTCTTGACCAAGCATCACATAATCGCCTTTTTCGCCATCTTTAATGCGCACCATAATGCGTGGATCTTCTGCATCGAGCTTATAATTACCGCCTTTTACTTTCTTACGCATCTGACCAATTGAGCCATCGCCATTTAGATCATCGTACATATCTTCATCGAATAATCCATCTCGGTCATCGTCCTTTGGAATACGTAAAGAACGACTGCTATGCATAGTATTTCCATCTGCCATAAAGTGGTAGCGACCATCCACATTAACAATGGGAACAATATAGTATGCATTGCGATTAAGCACTTCGGTTACATCTTTAAGCTTACCATAATTTTTCAAAAGATAATCGGCAAAATAAAGTGCTACTTCTCCTGCTTGAATTTCGTTACCGTGAATGTTGGCATCGATATATACACCTGGCTTTTCGCTAGCTTTTCCTGTTTTTGGATTGTTAATTTCCAAGGCCCAGATTTCGCGATTCTCTTCGCTTTTACCAACAACAACTGCTTTAGTCAAATCGGGATAGGCTTTATTTAAAGCTTTCACGGCATCAACAATTCCATCATAAGTATAATAATGATCGAAGCGCAAAGGCACCTCTATTTTTTGAGCTACCGCATTGCCAATAAATAGAGCAGAAAGCAGCAGGAATAGGAATATATTTTTATATAAATTTTTCATTTCTAATTTTTTTGCTGTGTTACAATTCAATTATTTCTGCTATTTAGATAAAGTGATTTTCGCTTTATCCGAACCGGCAAATTTACTTTCAAGCATAATAGATACTTCTGTACCTTTTTTGGCTTGAATCAAATAGGAATGCTTTACCGCTTTTAATCCATCCACTTTAAGAATGGCCGTACGAGCTTTTCCATTTAACAGCTGTATATCTTTTCCGTCGAGAAGCAATACTGCAGGAGCAGGACGCCCATTTCTAGTTCCCATAGCTGTGGGGAAAGGAAGATAATTTTCGTTTTGAACCCAAACATCCACCTTGAAAACATCAGCAGAAATATTTTTTACTTCCGTTTTTAGAATGCTCAACTTAGGAAGTTTCTTAGTGATTTCAAATACCCAAGGCATTTGTGTATCAATAAGTTTTTTAGCTTCTTCGAAAGCAGGAGTAGTTCTAACAAAATCTTTTTCTCCTCCAATTTCTACTGTACCCAAAGTAGGATGTTCAAACTTAGTCCAATTAACAAAACCCTCACCTTTTAATATATCTTGATCGTAAGCAATAAAGGCTTTGGTTTCATCTTTCAATTC
>JAQIBR010000165.1 GCA_027858955.1 Bacteroidales bacterium | reverse complement strand
TTGTAGTTCAAAATGCCGCATAGCAAATTTTGAATTTACAATGGTTAATGCCGATAGATCAACAAAACCGCTAATTGAACGAAGTGAAAATATGCGGCATTTAGTTGACTAATCGGTATTACTTGTATTTGTGCAACAAAGGTATAAATCTTTCTTTAATTTGGGATTAAATACGATGAAATGTTAGGAGTTTCCTATAGTTTAGGATTATTCAAAATTATCATACTTAGAAGGGAGAAACTAATTATGCATTCTCAATTTAATCAAATTTTTTATTATTAAAAAAGGGCGACTTTTATAAACCGCCCTCCCAAATGTTTTTTAAAAATATTAGCTTCTAATACGCATTTTATAGAATGATCTGTAAACAAAGTAAAGTGCAATTGCTAAAAAAGCGAGACCAAAATAAGGCGCCATTTCTCTAAATGCAGGAGCAATTGCAATCTCCATTGCTAACAATCCGAATAATGTTGTAAACTTAATGATTGGGTTAAGCGCAACAGAAGATGTATCTTTAAAAGGATCGCCTACTGTATCTCCAACAACGGCAGCAGCATGTAAATCAGTTCCTTTTTCCTGCATATCAACTTCAATTACTTTTTTAGCATTGTCCCAAGCGCCACCGGCATTGGCCATAAAAATAGCTTGGTATAATCCAAAAAATGCAATAGAAATCAGATAACTAACAAACATGGATACCGGAGCAGCAGCTAATAATTTATCCGCATCGCTCATACTATCGACAAAACCCACAGGAGATGAAAGGAAAGCAAATGCCAATGCAAAGGAGAAAATAGCGATAAAAATATTTAACATCCCCTTTTGTGCATATTGAGTACAAATCATTACAACTGCCCTTGATTTTTCAACATCTGCTTTTTTAGGAGCATTTGGATCGAGGTTGATATTGTCTTTGATATAAGCAACAGCACGACTTGCGCCAGTAGTTACAGCCTGAATACTAGCTCCGGAGAACCAATAAATTACAGCACCACCAAGTAAAAATCCAAAAATAGTGTATGGATTAAGCAAGTTTAAAATTTCCTCAGGTTTTATACCTAATGAATGTTCAATTACTAAAATCAAAGCAAAAATCATAGTGGTTGCTCCAACAACGGCAGTCCCGATAAGAACCGGTTTAGCGGTTGCCTTAAATGTATTTCCAGCACCATCATTAGCTTCAAGATAATATTTCGATTTTTCAAAATCGGGAGTGAATCCAAAATCTCTTTCAATATCAGATATAGTCTCTTCTCTATTATCTTCAATCAAAGATAATTCATAGATAGATTGCGCATTATCAGTTACTGGCCCATAACTATCAACAGCAATAGTAACTGGTCCCATTCCTAACATACCAAAAGCAACTAAACCGAAAGCAAAAATGGAAGGATAAATCATAATATCACCCAAACCAAAAGTAGAAGCATAGTAAGCAATAAACATTAAGAAGAAGAAAACCATTCCTTGCCAAAATGCACTAAAATTACCAGCAACAAGACCAGAAAGAATATTCAGAGATGCACCACCTTCTTTAGAGGCTTCAACAACTTCGTTCACGTGGATAGATTTTGGGCTAGTGAATAATTTTGTAAACTCAGGAATTAGTGCAGCTCCAAGAGTTCCTGCACTAATGATAACGGAAAGTGAAATCCACAAATTATTTCCTAAATCGGATATTAATAAATAACTGGCTACGAAAGTAACCACCATTGAGAGTAATGATGTAATCCAAACCAAAGCAGTTAATGGCTTTTCGAAATCCAATTCATCTACACTGCTATATTTAGCTTTAGTAAGAACTCCATTGATCCAGAAAGCAGCAATCGATGTTAGAATCATTAGAATACGCATTACAAAAATCCAAACCAATAATTTTACCTGTAAAGCAGATGCTAAAGTATCCATTGATTCAGGACTTGAAATTGAAAATGATTGAACATTTAAAGCGGCTGCCATGTGCTGAATAAATTCAGGATTAGTACCTGCCAAAACGCTTAAAATCGGACCGGATATTGCCAAAAGTATAAAAGAAATTAAAGCAACTCCAGTAACACCATAAGTTTCAAAACCATCAGCAGTTGGACCAACAGAATCACCAGCATTATCACCAACACAATCAGCAATGGTACCAGGATTACGAGGATCATCTTCACCAATTTTAAAGATAACTTTCATTAAATCGGAACCGATATCGGCAATCTTAGTAAAAATTCCACCGGCAATACGTAATGCTGAAGCACCCAAGGATTCACCAATAGCAAAACCAATAAAACTAGCTCCGGCATATTGGCCAGGTACAAACATTAGGATAACAAGCATCAGTAATAATTCTAAAGAAATCAATACGACACCAATACTCATACCCGCATTTAGTGGTATATTAAGCAACTTTATGGGCTTTCTTTCCAAAGATGCAAATGCCATACGAGAGTTGGCCAAAGTATTCATTCTGATACCAAACCAAGCAACAGCATAAGAACCTAAGATTCCCAGTACTGTCCAGCCAAGAATCATCAAAACTCCGCCAACACCAAATAAGTTCTCTCCATTGGCATCCTTAGATAAAAATCCAAAGTAAAATGCAACAGCAGTTCCGATAAATGCAAATAGAATAAGAATAAATCTCCCTTGCTGAATCAAGTAAGTCTTTGATGTTTCGAAAATAACCTGAGCAACATCCAGCATTGACCTATGCGCTCTAATTTTCTTTACTTGAACAAATTGGTATAAACCAAAAAGCATTCCTGCGACTGTTATTAAAAAGCCCCAGTATAAAATATTCTGTTCTTTAATGGCATCAGGTATTACTAAATCTGCTTCACTTGCCATACTAAGCACCGGAAGCATTAACCCGACTAGAATTGCGATAAGTTTTTTCATTTAAAATTTAGATTAGTGACTATTTTTTGCTTTTTATGAAGAATACATAATTGGCCTTTTGAAACAGATAAAATATGCATGAAAATTCTGTTTTTGAATAAAGAATAAGATGAAGAAAAACCAATCATATTTGTTTTAAATATGCCCACAAAAATAGAAAATTATAAACTAAAGTCTTATGCCTGCATAATTAATTTATGATTTTAAGCTAGAATTTAACCTTAAACCTGATTTTCCTATCTAAAAATCAAATGTTAGTTATTATATATCAATATTTTATACGGTATTAATATGATTTTTACTTTTTACTATAAATAAATTCAAACGATTGAAACAAGTAAAATATTAACCGTTTTAAGGTAAATTTGTAGAAAATCTAGAGTAAAAACAATTATATGTTTTAGCTAAAATGCCTATCTAAACATCCTGAAAAAACGAAAATCATATGAGTAATTAAACAAGCCATTTTTGAGTAGAATTATTTCAAATTAGCATAATCATTTGTTAAAAAAAATGTACATTTGTTAGACATAAAGCGCATATGCAAAAAATTGAATTAAAAATAGTAGGCTTATCTTACAGTCATTCTCAGAGCAGTGCTTATGCTCTTATTCTTGGTGAAGTGAATGGAAACCGAAGACTCCCCATTATTGTTGGCGGTTTAGAAGCTCAAGCTATTGCTATTGAAGTTGAAAAATTAAAACCTGCACGCCCGCTCACTCACGACCTATTTAAAACCTTTGCTGAAACTTTTGATATTGAAATTCGCGAAGTCATAATTAATAAATTTCATGAGGGAATATTTTATTCCATTTTAGTTTGTGAGAAAAACGGTAATATTATTGAAATAGATTCACGTACATCTGATGCTGTTGCCATTGCCCTTAGATTTAATAGCCCCATTTATACTTACGAGAGTATTATGTCGGTTGGAGGTATTGTTCTTGATCCTGAAGACGAAACTATTGAACGCCAAATGGATACGGAAGTCGAAGAAAACGAATTCTCTGTTCTTAGTAATAGTGAATTAGATGGACTGCTACTCAAGTCAATTGAGAAAGAAGATTATGAACGCGCTTCTGAAATTCGTGATGAGATAGAAAAGAGAAAAAAATAAAATCTTTTATATCAGTCATTTAGAAAAGCATCCGTCAGCTGACGGATACTTTTTTTATATTGGATATATTATAAATCAGCATTTAGTGTTTTATTTCGGCAATTTCTTTTGGATCATGTTTGTGCTTAAATAGAATCGCGAATAAAATCGTAATTATTAGCACATAAACCATAAAGCTTACCCAAATTGAATGCCAATCTTTGGACCCGTTATGAGTAAAAAATTCGTTTATCATAAATCCACTTACAACACTGCCTAAAATTGCACCAAATCCATTGGTCATCATCATAAAAAGGCCTTGAGCACTTGAACGAATTTTTGCGTCTGTGCTTACTTCTACAAAAAGAGACCCTGATATATTGAAAAAATCAAAGGCCATTCCATAGACAATCATTGATAAAATAATCATCCAAAGGCCATCAATTGGATCACCATAGGCAAAAAGCCCAAACCTTAACACCCATGCAAACATACTCATAAGCATCACTTTTTTAATTCCAAATCGTTTTAGAAAAAATGGAATTGCCAATATGAACAATGTTTCGGATATTTGGGAGATTGACATGATAATAGTAGAATATTTCACAACAAAAGAATTTGCATACTCCGGAATATGTTTAAAATCATCAAGAAATACATCGCCATACATATTTGTTAGCTGCAGAGCGGCTCCCAAAAACATAGAGAAAATGAAGAATAGGGCCATTTTATAATTTGCAAACAATTTAAAAGCATCCAAGCCAAGCATTTTTATAAAAGATTCACTTTCGTTTGAACTTTTATGTGGCGGACATTTTGGCAAAGTGAACGAATAAATTCCTAATATAAATGAGCTTATGGCTGATATAAAAAACTGTACCTCAGTAGCTTTATTACCCGATAAATTTGTAACCCACATTGCTGCTATAAAACCAATTGTTCCCCACACGCGAATAGGTGGAAAAGCTTTTACAACATCATAACTATTATTCTTAAGCGCAGTATAAGATATCGAATTTGTTAAAGCAATTGTAGGCATATAGAAACTCATTGCCACCAGCATTACCCAAAAAAAAGTATTAGAGTCATTAACAAAAGGCAAATAAAAAATTGCCATACCACTCAGAATATGTAAAATCCCATATAATTTTTCTGCACTAACCCACCTGTCAGCAATAATTCCTGCCAATGTTGGCATAAAAAGTGATGATATACCAAGAGTAGCAAAAATAATTCCAAAATCGCTGCTATCCCATCCTTTTGTTCCGAACCAATAGTTAGCTATTGTAATTAACCAAGCTCCCCAAATAAAAAATTGAAGAAAGTTCATTGCTGAAAGGCGTAACTTAATTCCCATAATGATTGTTGTTAATGATTTATATATTGTTAATTTTGAAAAAAATAAAAGCAAATATAAACTAATTTCAACGAATTATATTGCAAATACATAGCTTTTGCAGCATTGGCTCAGCTATCCTATTTGCTTAAAAAAAACATTATGCAGCAGTATCTCGATTTATTGAACAGAGTAATAGATGAAGGCGCTAAAAAGAGCGATCGTACCGGAACAGGAACCAAAAGTGTTTTTGGTCATCAGATGCGTTTCGATTTAACTAAAGGCTTTCCCGTATTAACTACAAAAAAACTTCATTTACGTTCAATAATTCACGAATTACTTTGGTTTTTGCAAGGAAATACTAACGTTAAATACTTGCAGGAGAATAATGTACGTATTTGGAACGAATGGGCGAATGAAGAAGGAGACCTTGGCCCTATTTATGGCTACCAATGGAGATCATGGCCTAGTCAAAATGGAGATCATATTGATCAAATCAGCCAAATTGTTAATTCACTAAAAAACAATCCAAATTCAAGACGACATATTGTTAGTGCATGGAATGTAGGTGAAATAAAAAACATGGCCTTGCCGCCTTGCCATATTTTGTTTCAGTTTTATGTAGCCGATGGAAAATTATCCTGTCAATTGTATCAGCGAAGTGCTGATATTTTCCTTGGAGTGCCTTTTAATATTGCATCCTACGCTCTTCTCACTATGATGGTTGCACGAGTAACAGGCTTGAAACTTGGTGAATTTGTTCATACTTTAGGCGATGCTCATATCTATCTAAATCATCTCGATCAGGTAAAATTGCAGCTGACACGAGATACATTTGATTTGCCACAAATGCAAATAAATCAGGATGTTAAATCCATTTTTGATTTTAAGTATGAAGATTTTGAATTGAAGAACTATCAAGCTCATCCTTCTATTAAAGGAGAAATATCAGTTTAGTATTTTTAATCTCAAGCTTGAAGACCTTTGCAATTATACTTTTATCGGGCAACCCTCTTTACATTTGACAGATAAATAAGTTTCTCTGTAATAATTCCTTGAAATATGGACAATATTGCCATAACAACCAATAATGTCATGGAATAAGTCCAACCAAAGTATAACAGAAGCACGGGTAGCCATTGTAACTTTATCCCTCTATTATAAAGAAATGCGACTAGAAATTTATCCTTAACGCCTTTAGCTTGCAGGTCTTTTAACAAGGGATACCATGCATAAATTGATCCCATTGAAATAATTCCTGCTAGTATTGAAATTAACCAACCTTTAATTCCTGCATCCTCGCCCATATATTTTTGCAAACCTTCATTATTGATAAATAGATTCGCCAAAAACATAATGATATAGACAAGAATAAAAATAGGTGTAATTTGCAAAAGCAGCTCAAAAAATGAATCTAAAATAGGCATCATTTTATCAGGATAAAAAAAGTATATCGAGATATATAGTACCGAAACTGCAATTAAAAAAAACCACTTTGTAATCCAATGCTTAGGTTTTTTACTCTTTTCCTGATTTGCCATTTTTATATTCATTTTACAAAATACCTACAAGAAATACAGTAATAATTGCTGTGACAATAGCCATAAAAAAAGCACTAATATTCCTGAAAATTGTAAATCGTTTACCTAGAGCTTCAGATTCTACAGGCGATTGAATTACTCCTACTGTTACCCAAGCCACCATAAAAGCAGTTACGGCAATTAAACTAACACCATTATCCAAAAACTCACTTCCAAGAACATAGGATGTTATTGGATTTCCAAGCATTAGACTTCCAATTAAATCGCCAATTAATGAGTCTAAGAATATATTACCTGTAAAAAGATTTTCATAAAAAGACGTTGGAATTAGAACAGTAATAATACTTACCAATAACAAAACACCAAAAATTATAGGAAGAATACCCTTAATCCCGTTTAGTGCAGCTTTATTCGCCTTTTTAATCTTTTGTGAATCCATCTTTTTTTTTTAAACCACACAAAAATTGTATTGCTTCAATTCTTCTTCTCCAAGCAGTTTTTTTACTAATAACACTATTTTCTGCTCGATTGTAGGTCTTCAACTACTTTCATAGCTTCGTTTATATAGATGTCTTTTACAATATCATCGTGCCATTCTTTATTTATCTGGGCTCTTGTTGAATCTGAATGAAAATGAGCATTATCAATATCAAAATTGCGTACATTTATTGCCAGTTTTTCTTTCCCAATATTCTCAAATTTCTTCAACTGTTTTTCTTTGGCATCTCTAGTTTTCTTATAAATATCAAACTTTAAAGGTTCAAGTGTTTCATCATTTTCCAGCTTAACAATTTTTGCTCTTTGATCAAGCAAATTAAACTGCTCAGATTCAACTATTCGTTCTTTACTTTTCTTTATTATGGCAGTGTAATTTGGAAAATAATTGTAGGTTGGAGTATAACTCACCTTGTTTATCTCGTCCCAAGGTATTGCAGATTCTTCTTCTTTCTCACCAAAATCGATATAGCTATAAATATCTGGTAAAATAATTTCAGGAATTACCCCTTTCCTCTGAGTAGCCCCGCCATTTATTCGATAAAATTTCTGCATTGTAAATTTAAGCGAGCCCAACTCTTTGAATTTATTATAACGAGCAGGCAACACACGATCTAAATCAGTAAAACGCTGAACAGTACCTTTGCCATATGTCGATTTTGTTCCTACAATTATTGCCCTGCGATAATCTTGCATAGCGGCAGCTAATATTTCGGAAGCGGAAGCACTAAACGAATTAACTAAAATGACCAGATTTCCTTCAAAATAGATTTTAGCATCATTATCACTCAACACTTTTACTTTCTCATTGCCACCTTTCACTTGCACAACAGGGCCGGTTTGAATAAAAAATCCAGCAATATCAACTGCATCCATTAAACTTCCACCTCCATTATTACGCATATCAAGAATTATATTTTCAATTCCTTCCTTGTTTATTTTCTCGATTTCCTTTTTGACGTCATCACTACTATTACGTCCATCTCGATCCTTAAAATTGGAGTAGAATGATGGCAAATACACATAAGCTATATCTAATCCTTTGTCGATTTTATCAGTAATTACGGCAGATTTGGCATAAGTTTCTTCACGAATTACTTTATCGCGTATAATTGCGATGTTCCGCACTTGACCATCTGGTTTACGAATAGTTAATCGAACTTCTGTTCCTTTTGGCCCACGAATCAATTTAACCGCATCATCCAAACGCATATCATAAACATCAACTGGTGCCTTATTGCCTTGCCCTACCTTCATTATTAAATCTTCAGCTTTTAAATCGCCTTGTTTCCAAGAAGGACTTCCAGGAACCACCTCAACCACGCGAACATATCCATCTTTGGAAGAAAGCGTAGCACCAATACCTTCTACAGTTCCAGAAAAACGTATGTCAAAATCCTCTTTCAATTTAGGTGGGAAATAACTTGTATGTGGATCAAAAGTAGATGTCAATGAATTCATATACACACTTATTTTATCCGTATTATTTGTTTGGTCTATCATTCTATGAAACCATTCATTGTGCCGTTTAAGAATACTCGCTCTTGCTTCCTCTTCAAGTTTTTCAAAAGATTTAAGTGTAACCGTATCACTTTTTGATGCTGCTTTTTCCTGTAGGTTCATAGCACCATACACCTGCCTGATTACTTGATATTTCAATGCTTGTCTCCAAGAATCTTTTAGGTCGTCTAATGTTTTAGAGTGGCCTAGTTTATCAGAATCCAATTCAATATATTCCTCAATTGTGTATTTGAAGGGCTGCGCTAAAAGCTCTGTATAAATCTTTTTTACTTCGCCATTTCTTTTTTCAATAAGTTGCATACTCAAATTAAAGAAATCTAATCTATCCGACAAAAGCTGGTCGTCTAGATCGTATCGATACTTATTTAGCAAATCAACATCTTCTTGTAAAAGAAATTTCTTTGTTCTGTCGATATTTTGTAAATATTCATCAAAAAAATCAGCTGATAGTAAATCGTCAATTGCACGAGCATGATAATGAGCACTTTGCAAAGTAGCTCGAATAACGTTGCTTAACAGTTTGTTTTTCTGATTATCAAATATTTTTTGTTCTGCAGCTTCTTCTACAGTCTGTTGTGCCGATGCGAAAAATGAGATCGCCCAGAATAGTAAGCCAAAGAAATGCATAGTTTTTTTAATTCGCATAAAATTAATAATTAAGATTTGAGAGAAATAATGCTTTCTCCGCGCCAAAATTAGAAAATATCTGTCAGCAGATGCTTATTTGGCTGTTAATTATTGTTAAGCTACTTTGCTGTTATCACTAGCCTTATAGTTAGAATTGTTAACAGCCAGACATAAAAAAACCCGAATTTGTCGGGTTTCTTTTAAATATTTTGTTAGGTATCAATATTGGCATATTTTGCATTTTGCTCAATAAATTCTCTTCGAGGCGGAACATCATCGCCCATAAGCATAGAGAAAACATGATCCACCTCAGGTTCATTCTCTATAGTTACTTGACGCAAAGTTCTGAATTCAGGATTCATAGTAGTTAACCACAATTGTTCTTCATTCATCTCCCCCAAACCTTTATATCGCTGAACGTGAACACCTTTACCATCGATTGACAACTGCTTAATGTACATGTCGCGCTGATCATCATCCCAGGCATAATGCTCTTCTTTGCCTTTTCGCACAAAATAAAATGGCGGAGTGGCAATATATACATAACCTTGCTCTATTAAAGCTTTCATATAGCGGAAAAAGAAAGTAAGAATCAGAGTTGCAATATGACTACCATCCACATCAGCATCCGTCATAATAATAATTTTATGATAACGTAATTTACTTAAGTTTAAGGCTTTACTATCTTCATCTGTGCCAACACTAACTCCTAATGCCGTGAACATATTTCTAATTTCTTCACTTTCAAAAATCTTGTGTGGCATTGCTTTTTCGACATTCAAAATTTTTCCTCTTAATGGAAGAATAGCTTGTGTCCTACGATCACGGCCTTGTTTGGCAGTACCGCCGGCCGAATCACCCTCGACAAGATATATTTCTGATAAAGCAGGATCTTTTTCAGAGCAGTCGGCCAATTTACCTGGTAAACCGGAGCCTGATAAAACGTTTTTACGTTGTATTAATTCTCTGGCTTTCCTGGCAGCATGGCGGGCTGTAGCTGCGAGAATCACTTTATTTACGATTATTCTAGCTTCTTTAGGATTTTCTTCAAGGAATATTGTCAGAGCTTCACTTACAGCTTGATCAACAGCACCCATTATTTCAGAGTTTCCGAGTTTAGTTTTGGTTTGCCCTTCAAATTGAGGCTCTTGCACTTTTACAGAAAGTATAGCTGTTAATCCTTCGCGGAAATCATCACCATTAATTTCAAATTTTAACTTACTCAGCATACCCGATTTTTCAGCATATGATTTAAGCGTACGCGTTAAACCTCTGCGGAATCCACTCAAGTGAGTTCCTCCTTCGTGAGTATTGATATTATTTACGTAAGAATGCAAATTTTCAGAAAAAGAAGTATTGTATTGCATGGCAATTTCAACAGGAGTCCCGTTTTTCTCGCCTTCAATGTAAATAGGGTTTTCTGTTAGTTTTACACGTGTTTCGTCTAAATATTCTATAAAATCTTTTAATCCTGCTTCCGAATAAAAACGATCGGTTTTATAATTGCCTTCATCATCATTATTACGATGATCTATCAATATTAATTCTATGCGCTTATTTAAAAAAGCAAGCTCACGTAAACGAGATGCAAGCGTATCATAATTATATTCTTTAACCGTAAAGATTGAATAATCGGGATAAAAAGTAATATCTGTTCCTGTTCGATCGGATTCACCTAAAACTTCAACTTCGGTTATAGGTTTCCCGATATTATATTCTTGTTTCCAAATTTTTCCTTCGCGATGAACTTCTGCAATTAATAGCGATGAAAGTGCGTTAACACAGCTAACACCTACACCATGCAAACCACCCGAAACTTTATAGCTGCCTTTATCGAATTTACCCCCGGCATGAAGCACGGTCATAACTACCTCTAAAGCACTTTTATTTTCTTTCTCGTGAAGGCCAGTTGGAATACCTCTTCCGTTGTCACAAACACGAATTGAATTATCTTCTTGAATTATTACGGTTATCTTATCACAGTAGCCTGCTAAAGCTTCGTCGATAGAATTGTCTATTACTTCATAAACAAGATGATGCAAACCCTTTGCAGATGTATCTCCGATATACATCGCAGGGCGCTTCCGTACTGCTTCCAAGCCTTCTAAAACCTGAATATTATCCGCCGAATATTTGCCTTGTTTATCTAACTCTTCTTGTGTCATAAATTGAATTTTAATAAGCCACGCAAATGTACGAAAAAGCACTCGTAATACATCGTTTTGAACAGGTTTAAAAGGTCGTTTTTGTTAACATTTGTTAAGAAATTTTCAGCTCTTATTTTCAAGGTTGAAAGCGATAAGTATTAGCGATGAAAATCAGAAGAAAAACGGTTGGTGTATATACCTTGGGCATTTCGAAGCACTTCACTTTCAAACTGCTAATATGTTTATTAAATGTATAAATGTTTCAATTTACCACCTGCCGCCCAATGACATATGACACATTTTTAGCAACTGGGTATTCTTTTTTCATTATGTCAGTCAGTTTTTAAGTCTAAATTTGTAGTCTTTTTTTGCATGTACTTTTCAACGAAGCACAAATTTATTTTGTTTTTTTTGTATTGAAGGGCATTTCACCGAACCATAGCTACAAAACACACAACAATCCTTAGGTTTTGGTTTCAGAACTGTATTGCAATTTTTACATTCATAAAAGAATTGACATGAATCTGTTGGCATGGTTTCTTCTTTTTGAAAACCACATTCAGGGCAAGTTAGGATTGATTGGTATTGAATTTCCATATTGACGATATTTTCAACAATCAGTTTTACATTCTTTTTCAATTTTTTTATTCTCAATTTGAAAGGTTGTGTGTTCTATTCCGAATTCGTGTTCAAGTTTCTTCTGTAATTCAGAAATAAATTCATCGCTAAACCCTTTCGGCATAATCAGGTGGGCAGTTAAAGCTATTTGCGTGGTGCTCATTGCCCACACATGTAAGTCGTGTATGTCGGCAACCCCATTTTGGGATAAAAGAAAGTTATGTACTTTTTCAAGTTTTATGTGTTTAGGTACGGCATCCAACGCTAAATCAATTGAATCGGTAAACAAACGCCACGTCCCACAAAGAATTACCAAAATAATGATGAAACTCATTATCGGGTCAATCCACTGGATTCCTGTGAGCTTAATTAATAACCCGGCAACAACTACTCCAACAGAGACTCCTGCATCAGCTGCCATGTGAAGAAAAGCTCCTTTTATATTTAGATCGTCCTTTTGGCCTTTCATAAATAATAAGGCTGTAATGGTGTTGATTATCACACCTATTCCGGCTACAATCATTACCTGTGTGCCTGCCACGAGTTCAGGATTTTTAAATTTACCTAAGGCATCCCACCCAATAGCGATAACCGCCCCAAACAGTAAAAGGGCATTCAGTATTGATACCAGAATAGTTGTTTTTCGCAATCCATAGGTGTATTTTCCTTTTGGTTTTATGGAGGCAAGCCAGATAGCTGTCCAGGCAAAAACCAAACTTAAAACATCGCTGGCATTGTGTCCGGCATCGGCTAATAATGCCGATGAGTTGGCTATCAAACCATAAAAAATCTCAACGCCAACAAAGATGATGTTTAAACCTATTCCGATGGCAAATGCCTTGCCATAACCTTTCTGAGTAGTATGTTCGTGCGAATGTGCCATGATCTGTTTATTTCCCAAGTTTTAATATCCTGAAAGCTCCCCTTACCACGATTAAAAACACAATTGCGCCAATGATTAAATCAGGATACTTTGATTGGGTAAGTAAAACCAAAAAACCTGCAAGAATAACACCTCCATTTATTATTACATCATTAGAGGTAAAAATCATACTTGCCTTCATGTGAGCTTCATTGCTCTTCGATTTTTGTAGAATATACAAACAAGCTGCATTCGCAATTAATGCAAGGATTGAAACGCCAATCATTATTCGGTAATCTGGCATTGCTTCAGAACTAATAAACCGTCTGGTTACTTCAATAATGCCTAATAGTGCTAATGATAGTTGGAAATATCCACTTAAGCGGGCAACCTTCTTTTTCCTTATTGCGGTTGAACCAACTGCCCACAAACTTAATCCATATACAAAGGAATCGGCTAGCATATCAAGTGAATCTGCCACCAAACCCATTGATTTAGAAAATAATCCGGTAGTCATTTCAATAACAAAAAAGCTTATATTAATAAGCAATACCGACCAGAGTAGTTTCGATTGTACATTCGAGCTTTCAATAGCAATCTCACTTTCTTCGATTGGTGAAGTACTTGACAGCTTCGCCCCAAAATTCAGCTCTTCTAATCTGTTTAGTATTTCTTGATTTTCCTCTGAATGGTAAACAGTCAGTTTTCTATTTTCAATATCAAAATCAAGCTTTTTGATAACTATTAATCCATCCAGCTTAATGCGAATCATGTTTTCTTCGGATGGACAATCCATTTTGGGAATTTTAAATACAGATTTGTTCATGTTAACTATTTTTTGTACAAAATTACATTTAACGGGATAAAGACGCCCACTTTCAAGCCCCAATCAATATTATCAATGGGTGTAAACAGAAACACAAAGGCATTTCCGATGTTTCCTAATTTAAAATTAGGCCCGGTCTGGACTATGAATTTATTTTCATCAAACATGTACTCTTCCGCCAAAACCCAGGATACCGGAATTTTTTTGTCAAATCCGACAAACCAATATTCGTTGAAATTATAAACCACGTTAGCATACGGTGTGTACCCTAGCGACATGTATATTTTTTTATTAAACATTACGCCCAACTCGGCATGGATACGTGTTATTTCCGTTCTGTTGCCATCAAAATCATACATCACAAAAGGGTTAATACGAACCCCTGTGGTTACTTTTAACCGTTCGCCCTCCTGAGCATTCGTGGTGAATGCCCAGAAAAGAGCGAAGGCTAAAATCAATACTTGTTTTTTCATTTTCAAAGATTTTTAAACCACCTTAGATTAAAATCGCGGCAGTATTATATGTTTTCAATTACCTTTTTAAGTTTCGACCTGATTTCATTGGCGACATCACCCAATTTATCATTTTCAACCGCTTGCATAGAAGCGACAGGGTCAACGGCAGCCACCTCAGTTTTGCCATCCTCCATCTCCTGCACAATCACATTGCAGGGCAGCATAGCCCCTATTTTGTTTTCAACCTTTAGTGCTTCATAGGCAAATGTAGGATTGCAAGCCCCCAAAATCCGGTACTTTTTAAAACTTACATCCAGTTTCTTTTTTAAGGTTGCCTGTACATCAATCTCGGACAGTACCCCGAAACCCTCCTTTTTGAGTTCTTCTGTTACCCTTTTTACTGCTTCTTCAAAAGAGCAATTCAATGTTTTTTCAAAATAATACTTCATCTTATTTGCTTTTAATGTGAATTATTAAAAAAGCAAGTTGCCAGATATATTAAGGCAACCAGCCCTTAAAGTTATGAATTATTTTTCTCCGTTTTCCAAACCTGTTTTTACACGGTACACCTTTTCAACATCGGAAATATAGATTAGTCCATCGCCCGGATTTAGTGTACACCCGTATTCACAGATTATAGCACAAATTGTGTCAACATCTTCATCTTTCGCTACAATCTCAAGTTTAGCAATTTCACTATCAGTAATCGAAAACTTCTGTGATATGGATGCATTTTCTCTTTGCAACTTCCCTGTTCCTTCTGCTGATGAAATTGTCATATTTTCAAATCCATTGTCTTTTAGTTGCTGCACAATTTCATTTACTTTATTGGGACGTACAAATGCTTTTATTTCTTTCATAAAATTAGTTTTTAATGGTCATGTTCTGTTTCTTCTTTCTTCATATCCGCCAATAAATAATAGGCAGCATTCATCACTACTTTTGTATTTTTAGGTAATGAGTCTATTAGGTAGATTTCAGTATAGCCATCATCTTTTAATCCAGTCATAACTTCTATCATTTTGAAAGCCATCTTATCCTCTTCGCCATCATCATCGTCAGCATCTCCATGCTCATGTCCTTCATGATTTTCATCTTCAATATGTTTTTCATCTTCGTCTGCATGTTCATCATAACCATGTTCTTCAAGAGCTTCATTGGCCTGAATAAAAATATATGACTTAGTTCCTTCGGTTACTATTGCATCATTGGGTAATGTGCGAGTATATTTTTCATCAGTATGTAAATGACCAGAGATATACATTCCTGAAATAAGACCGGATACTTTTTCGATTATATTAGTATGAATATGTACTGCCCTTGAATTGGGTTCAAACTCTTTTCCAATAGCAAACACTGTAGCAGTTAATTCTTCACCAGGACGATTTGAAACAGTAAAATGAACCTTTTGACCCTCCTTTACAAGATGAACATCTTTTTCATAAAGCATAAAGTCGGCATGAATTTTACTGCTATCTGTAATAGCAAAAAGTTTGTTTTTGGCATCGACATAAGTACCAACTTTTATATTAACTTCATTAACAAAGCCATTAATTGGTGATATGATATTTACCGTATTCGAAATAATCCCTTCTTCAATTTTATCAGGTGAAAGGTTAATCAATTGTAAACGAGATTTTAGTCCTGCATACTTTGCTTTCGCAGTATTATATTCCGACTTCGCCTGTTGATAATCTTTACCTGCACCAACATTGTTTTCAAAAAGTTCTTTCTGACGTTCGTATTCTTTCTCCAAGTACTCCAGTTTATTTGCTACTTCAGAAAACTCTTCTTGAAGAACAATATAATCAGGATGCTCAAGAACTGCTAGGAGCTGCCCTTTAGATACTTTATCTCCATGAAATACTTTTATGCTTTTCACATTTCCTCCAATTATTGCGGTTACTTCAGCACTACTTGATGGAGGAACTTCAAGTTGACCATTAGTTTTTACTACGGTGGTTAAATTCCGCATCATAAAATTCCCCAATTTTAAATTAAGGGCTTCTCGCTGATTCTTTTTTAATACAACCACTCCTTCTGGGCCTTGCTCTTCGTGTTCTTCACCTTCATGTCCTTTATCATTGCCTGAGTTACACGACATCAAGGTTGCAATGGCTATAAATGCTATAAATATTTTTGTTTTCATTATATTTTTGTTTAATAGATTATTTACCTGTTATATATTTTAATTGAGCAGACAATTCAAAGTATTCTGCCTGTTGATTTAGAAACTCTTGTTTTGTATTAATTGCAGTTTCCATATTTTGAATAAACTGAACATAGTCAATACTTCCCAGTTTATACGCCAAATAAGAAGCCTGAATTTGTTCATTTGCCAATGGTAATGCTTCTTTTCTGTAATAATTAATAACATCCTGAAGCACAAGGTATCTGCTAATTTGTTGATTATACCCGGCTTTGATTTCCAGTTCCTTTTGTTGGTATTGCTGACTAGTAATTTGCACATTTATATTTGCAGCTTTTGTTTTTCCTGATTGAGAGAAAAACACTAAAGGAATAGTTACACCTGCTTCCCATCCATAAAGCCCTGAATTGCCATCAACCGATTGCAATTTATAGCCAAGGTTTAATTTAGGTAGGAAATTGGCTTTTTCCGTTTTCCATTCCGATTCTGCTACATTAATGGAAGTGGAATAGTAATTCAATAATGGGCTTTCATTCAATGAATCATTTTTAGAAACTATATCAAAAACATGCTGCCCGATATTTTGAATGTTAACATCAAATTCGGATGGATATAACAAGTATTGATTTAAGATTTGTAAACTTGCCAAATAGTTACTCTTGGCTTTTTTGATATTTACCTGTAATTCTTTATACTTAGCTGATGCTGAAAGAAATTCAATTTTAGAAGTTTGCTGAGTTTTATACCTCAGTTCTGCTGCTTTCTGGAAATTTGAATATAAACTATCGAGCTGTACAAAAAGAAGCCATTGTTGTTTATTATAAACTGCTTTATACCAGGCAATACTCACATCGCGCGAAAGCGTTTGTTCAGTTAAGTTCAGTCCCACTACCGCTTGATGAGTACGAGTATCGGCTAGCTTACTCTTTGCAGATATAGCAAAAATATCAATGTCTGATTGCTCTATTCCTATCTGGTTTTGAACTCCCGGCATACCATTTCCAACCTCTTCCTTTCCTGTATAAATTGAAGTGCTTCCAAAATCATAAGCCGTAGCTTTCAGAGCTTTTTGTTTGTCAACTTCCATCTGAGCAGCTTTAATAGAAGGATAATTTTCTTTTGCTCTTTCTATGGCTTGTTGCAAGTTTATTGATGAATTTTGAGCACTAAGTTCATTTGGAAGAACTGAAATCGTTACAATCATTAATACGGTTAAAACTGCCATTCCAACTTTAGGTAGTTTAATTGTTTTTTTACTTGATTCAACATACTTATATAAAATAGGCAGTACAATTAGCGTAAGTAAAGTAGATGTGAGCATACCTCCAATTACAACTGTCGCCAAAGGACGTTGTACTTCAGCTCCTGCTGAAGCTGATACAGCCATTGGCAAGAACCCAAGAATATCAGTTGAAGCAGTTAATAATATTGGTCGGATTCGTCTTAGCGACCCCTTTTTAATAATATCATTGATATGTAGCTTACCCTCTTCTTTTAATTCGTTAAAGCCACTTATTAAAACCAACCCATTTAGTACAGCTACTCCAAACAAAACAATAAAACCAACACCTGCAGATATACTAAAAGGCATGTCCCGTAAATAGAGCGAAAATATACCACCAACAGCGGCGAAGGGTACTGCAACATAAATCATAAGTGTTTGCTTAAATGATTTTACTGCAAAAAACACCAACATAAAAATCAACCCCAAGGCGAGCGGAACAACGAGAGTCAACCTTTTGGAAGCTCTTTCCAGATTTTCAAAAGCACCCCCGTAACGAATATAATATCCTGTAGGTAATTCTAATCTCTTATCCAATGTTGTCTGGATTTCTTCAACAAGCGACTTTATATCACGACCTTCAACATTAATCCCAACATAAGTTCGTCTATTGGTATTATCACGACTGATTTGCATAGGACCAGGTTGATAACTTATTTCAGCCACTTCTTTTAAAGGAATTTGATTCCCATCTTGTAAAATGACATATAAGTTTCGAATATCATCTATACTTTTTCGGTGTTCTTCATCCAACCTTACAACAAGGTCAAACATTTTTTCACCCTCATAGATACTTCCCGCAACACCACCACTAAATGCAGTTTCGATAACAGTATTAAGTTCAGTAATATTTAATCCATATCGCCCCATCTTATTACGATCGTAATTTACCGTGATTTGCGGCAGTCCTCTGGTTGCTTCGGCTTTAACAGCAGCCACACCATCAATACCTGCAATTAAACCTGCAATTTCTTCTGCTTTATCTGCAAGAATGTCTAAATCATCACCATATAGTTTAACGGCTAAATCTTGACGGATTCCTGTTAATAATTCATTAAAGCGCATTTCAACTGGTTGACTAAATTCGAAATTGATACCGGGCAAAACACTAACTTTTTCCCTGACTTTATCAATTAATTCCTTTTTTGATTCTGCTCTAGTCCATTGGTCTTGTGGAGTTAGTATCACAAAAATATCAGCAATATCTATCGGCATGGGATCCATAGGTAAATCGGCTACCCCGATCCTGCTTTGAATACTTTCTATTTCATCGGGAAAATTCTCCATTACAATTTGTTCCAATCTTGTAGAAGCTTTTGTAACTTCAGTTAACGAAGTACCGGGTTTTAAAAATGCTTGGAATGCAAAATCCCCTTCATCTAGTTTTGGAATAAACTCAGCACCCATTCGTGTGAATAAGAAACCACCTGATATTAATAATATCAAAGCAATTGCAATAACAATGCGACTCCTCTTAATTGCCCAATCAATAACCGGACTGTATATATTTTCAAGTTTAGCAATCAATCTATCACCCCATGTTTTTTTATCAGTTTTTGGTGGTTGAATGAATAAGGCAGCCATCATAGGTATATAAGTTAAACACAATACAACAACACCCAAAACAGCAAAGCCAAATGTCATGGCCATAGGGATAAACATTTTACCTTCGACACCTTGAAGAGCCAAAACAGGGATAAAAACTATTAAAATGATCAGCTGTCCAAAAAATGCGGAATTCATCATTTTACTTGCCGATTTATAGGCAATTTCATTGCGTTTGGGTTGGTCAAGTTTTGTTCCAATCAAGTTTTTCTTATGCAAGTAAAAAATCATACTTTCAACAATGATTACTGCACCATCAACCAGTATTCCAAAATCAAGTGCTCCAAGACTCATTAAGTTTGCCCATACCCCAAAAAGATTCATCATGATAAAAGCAAATAACAATGCCAAAGGGATAGTTGATGCTACAATTAAGCCACCTCTTAGATTGCCTAAGAATATTACCAATACAAAAATTACAATTAATGCTCCCAATGAAAGGTTCTCGGCAACTGTGGAAGTAGTACTTTTTATTAATTTGCTACGGTCGAGAAAAGGTTTTATTACTACTCCTTCGGGTAAGGATTTTTGAATTAAGGCAATGCGTTCTTTTACATCTGCAATAACATCATTGGAGTTTTCTCCTTTTAACATCATCACTATACCTCCAACAGCTTCTCCTTTTCCATCTTTGGTAAAAGCCCCAAACCGCAAAAAACTACCATATTTAACCTCTGCTACATCTCGAATAAAAATAGCTTGGTTGTCTTTATTTGATACTACGGTGTTTTTAATATCATCGAGCGACCTCATTAAACCTTCGCCTCGAATGAAATTTGCTTGATAGTTTTTCTCTATATATGCTCCACCTGTGTTTTGGTTGTTGGCTTCAAGGGCATCAAAAATATCAGTAATTGTTAGTCCCATACTGCGTAGTTTGTCGGGATTAACAGCAACCTCATATTGTTTACCTCTACCACCAAAAGAGTTTACTTCTACAACACCCGGTAACATAGCCATCTGACGTTTCACTATCCATTCCTGCATAGTTCGAAGTTCCATGTCGTCATAAATGGTATCGAAACCTGCTTGTACTTCAAGTGTGTATTGATAGATTTCACCCAAACCTGTGCTTATCGGAGCCATGAAAGGTTCTCCAAATCCGTCGGGTATTTTTTCTTTTACTTCTGCTAAGGCTTCACTTACCAATTGTCTTGGAAGATATGTTCCTGCACTTTCTTTAAATACGATGGTCACAACTGACAGTCCGAACCTAGATACACTTCTTATTTCAGTAACATCAGGAAGGTTTGCCACGGCCAATTCAACCTGATAGGTTACAAACTGTTCAATATCTTCTGTACCCAAATTGGGTGCAGTAGTGATAACTAAAACCTGATTGTTTGTAATATCTGGCATGGCATCGAGCGGTACTTTGGTCATGGAATATATTCCACCAAGTATTAAGCCTATTGTCATAAGCCCAATGAGTGCCTTATTCTTTATTGAAAAAGATATTATTTTATTTATCATTTGAATATTATGAATTATTTATTGGGATATAAATTAATTTCAAGGTGTTTTCACTCCAAGAGACTACTCTTGGACAACCTTTTATTTACAATGTATCACATCAAGAAATTGATACGAGCAAATTGTTAAGATGAAACGATTATAATTTGGGAGGCTGCCAGATGGAAGAAAAAGGATTTGAAAATCTTGATTCTTTGAAAGGAATATTCAAAGTAGCCACTTCGACATCGGACAATAAACCATCATAAAATGAAGGGAAAGAAAGCGTTTGGCAACATTGACAAAAACAAAATGGGGAACATAAATCAACATCATTTGTCTGATTAGGACTTTGTTGATGTAATTCCATGGAAACAGAATTTGAATTAGCAGCATGAACATCATTGCAAGGCATGGCTGTTAAAACCATTACATACACTGATAATATTACTGCTATATATTTCATCTGCAAATTCTTATTTCTAATAATTATAACGACAAAAATACTATATAATTCGTGCAACCGGGTTGCAAAGTTAATTTTAACAATTTGAACAAATACCTTTGACAACAAAGTTTGCACTGGTAGATTCAAATCCATTAGGTAAGTCTGGCAGGGGAACAGGCGAATCTTTCATACAATATGTTTTCCCGCATTTGTTGCATAAAAAATGAACATGTAAATGTTCTGGTCCGCAAGTGCAAAAATCTTCGCAAAGTGCGTATCTTAATGAACCAGAGCCATCTTCAATTGAATGAATGAGTTGATGTTCCAGGAAAGTTTTTAACGTTCTATATAAAGTTGCTTTATCAGCTTTTTCAAACTTTTGTTCTAATTCAGGCAAACTAATAGCCGTTTTTTGTTCTGTTAGAACTTGCAGAACCAACTGTCGCATTGCTGTTGGTTTAATGTTTTTTGAGTTGAGTTTGTTGTCTATTTCCTTCTTCATTTCAATATTCTCAGTCTTTTCAAAGCTCAAAGAGCTAAATATTTTAAATCTACTTGTTTCAAACTTACACCTTTCAGTCTTATTGGTTTCTTTTTCGCCTTGTTGCTAAACGGGCTATTATATTCCCTCGACTTTGCCTACCGAAGATCCATAGGTCATCAGATAACTTTTAATAAATGCATCCAAATCACCATCCATTACAGCTTGAACATTACTAGTTTCTTCTCCGGTTCTTACATCCTTAACTAACTTATATGGATGCATAACATAGTTGCGAATTTGAGAGCCCCATTCTATCTTCTTTTTGCTACTTTCAATAGCATTTAAAGCTTCTTGCTTTTTGCGTAGTTCGACTTCGTATAACTGTGATTTTAGCATTTGCATAGCTTTCTGTCTATTTTGTCCTTGCGAACGTGTTTCTTGACATTCAACTATAATTCCAGAAGGAGCATGTTTCAGTCGAACTGCTGTTTCCACTTTATTTACATTTTGTCCGCCTGGTCCACCAGACCGGAAAGTGTCCCAGCTTATATCGGCGGGATTAACTTCTATCTCAATATCATCATCAATTATTGGATAAGCATAAACTGAGGCAAAAGAAGTATGTCTTTTATTAGCAGAATCGAAGGGTGAAAGTCGTACCAAACGATGAACTCCATTTTCACCTTTTAGATGGCCATAAGCAAATTCACCTTCAAACTCAATACTTACCGATTTTATTCCAGCCGTATCTCCTTCTTGATAATCGATGGTTTTTATTTTATAACCTTTCCTCTCTCCATAACGCATATACATTCGCATAAGCATCTCAGCCCAATCCTGACTTTCAGTACCGCCAGCTCCAGGATTTATTTTTACAATGGCCCCAAATTTATCTTCCTCGCCACTGAGCATATTTATAAACTCCAAAGCTTCGATATGAGTCACTGCTATTTTGTACTGCTCCTCAACTTCTTGTTCTTTTGCTTCAGCGAGTTTAAAAAAATCGAAAAGGACTTCTAAATCTGCTAGAGCATCTTCAGCTATTACAAAATCATCAACCCATTTTTTTTTAGTTTGAATACTTTTTAAAATTTTTTTGGCTATTTGTGAGTTATCCCAAAAATCGGGAGCTTGTGTTTTTTCCTCTTCTTCTATTACTTCAATCTTCTTACGATCGATGTCAAAGATACCTCCTCAAAGCATCTATACGAGTATTCAGATCTTTTATGTCGTCTGTTAATATCATATGCCTGTTAATCTATTCGTTTTCAATCTTATGTAACATTTCCCAAATCAATTCATTTTCGTATCCTTTGGAATATAAATATTGTGCTGTTTTTTGCGTTTTCTCAAAATCATTTTTTGCCTGTATATTTATACTTTTTTTCGCAATCAAGCTTTGCAAAGTTACTCGATATTCTTCATCATCAATCGCCTCCAATGCTTTATTAATTGAATATGCAGAAATTTGCCTTTTTTTAAGTTCAATCTTAATTTTTTGCTTACCCCATTGTTTTATTCTAAACTTACCACTTGCAAATTGTCCGGCAAATCTTTCTTCATTTATAAAGTTTTGCATAATGAGTTCTGCCAGAACTTCGTCTCTAATATCCTCATCTACTTGCCAATCTCTGAACTTTTTTTCAAGCTCCCATTGGCAGCGTTCTTGATAAGCACAATATTTTTGAGCTTTAGCTAAAACAATATCAAAATCAAATAATAGAGCTGTCATTTACTTTTTTTGTTTTTCAAAAGTAAATATTTCTAATCATATATGAATCTAACAGATTTTTTGCTTTAACTTCGTATCATATTTCTAGATAATTAAATGCGGAAAGAAGTTGATTTTTTAGTCGTCGGTAGTGGTATTGCTGGCTTGACTTATGCTTTGAAAGTTGCCAAAGCAGGCAAGGTATTAATTGTAACTAAATCAAAAGCTGACGAAACAGCAACAAAATATGCTCAAGGAGGTATTGCCGCAGTAATGTACACTCCCGATACATATAATAAACACATTGAAGATACAATGATTGCCGGAGATTTTTTGTCCGATGAGAAAATTGTAAGGATGACTATTTCAGAATCAACAGAGCGAATTAAAGAATTGATTGAATGGGGCACAATTTTCGATAAAAATGAGAATGGAGAATTCAATTTAGGGAGAGAAGGTGGTCATTCAGAACATAGAGTTTTGCATCATAAAGATAGCACGGGATTAGAAATTGAAAGAGCCTTATTAGAAAAAGTTAATAAGCATCCAAATATTGAAACCTGGGAAAATCATTTTACGATAGATATAATTACAAAACACCATCTAGGAGAACTTATAAAGCGATCCAGTAAAAACATTCAATGTTTTGGAGCTTATGTTTTAGAGCCAAAAACTGGCATTGTGCATACAGTTTTAGCAAAAACAACAATGTTAGCGACAGGAGGGATTGGGAATCTTTATGTATCAACCACAAACCCAGAAATTTCTACTGGCGATGGTATTGCAATGGTTTATAGAGCAAAAGGGGTGGTTGAAAAAATGGAGTTTATTCAGTTTCATCCAACTTCTTTATACAATCCTGGTGAAAAACCTGCTTTTTTAATTTCTGAAGCTGTTCGGGGTTTTGGTGGAATATTAAAGACAATGTCAGGTGTTGCTTTTATGGAAAAATACGATAAACGTGGCTCATTAGCACCTCGAGATATTGTTGCTAGGGCTATTGATAATGAATTAAAAAACAGTGGTGATGATTGTGTTTATTTGGATTGTCGTCATTTAAACTCCAACAGTTTAATTCTTAATTTCCCTAAAATATATGCCAAATGTTTAAGTATTGGTATAGATCTTACAAAAGAAATGATACCTGTAGTTCCAAGTGCTCATTATTCTTGTGGCGGAATAAAAGTGGATGAGTTTGGATGTACATCTATAAAAAACCTTTATGCCTCCGGCGAATGTTCTTCAACAGGGCTTCACGGAGCTAACAGATTAGCATCCAATTCTTTACTCGAATCAATTGTGTTTTCCCACAGAGCTAGTATTGATGCAATAAATAAATTGAAAGCAATCGAATTTCAAACTAATATTCCAGATTGGGACGCTGAAGGTGCTATTTTAAATGAAGAAATGATTTTGATTACACAGTCAACGAAAGAATTGCAAGGTATTATGAGTAATTATGTAGGAATAGTTCGCTCTGATTTACGACTAAAACGAGCAATCGACAGACTAAAAATAATTTATCGCGAAACCGAGGATCTATATGATAAATCGATCATTTCGATTGAGATTTGCGAATTACGAAACCTTATTAATGTAGCTGGTTTGGTTCTAATTATGGCGCTAAACCGCAAAGAAAGTCGAGGGCTGCATTATTCTATAGACTACCCTCCTAAAAAAAATGGTAATTAATCTTTCTTGATTAGTTGAAAATTTTTGTATTCGGCCACACGGTAATTCATCCATTTTTCAATCGTATTTAAAACTCTTGTTTTAAGATTAAAATTCTTTTGAGTTGGATCAAAATCGAAGTCCCAGTTCTTTGATGCAATTCTTTCTTGCATTATACTTGGATGACTTTCATCAAATGTTGCTAGAGAATCTATTTTGGAATAATCAAAGCTATCTTTTGTATAGGATTGTTTCTTAGTTGCTTTTTCACCCGAATACAAAGTCGGAAAATAATTGTGTTTTGCTTGCTGAAGTTCAGGTGATTTTACCCAACCGTAATGATATACATAGGCATCAATAGCCTTAACTTTCAGCTTTTTATTATTTTTCCTGAAACCTTGAGCATCTCTATAGGATTGAATTTCTTTATCGTTTCGAATTATTCTTATTTCTTGCCGATACCATTTGCGTGAATCGCCAACAAAATTATAAGATCCATAAAAATGGATGTATTTAAACAATAAGCCATCTACTTCTTTGTTATCTATATTGTCGGCCATCGCTTTTTGAATGGTGGGCCAATATTTTTCATGAATTACTTCATCAGCTTGCAAATAAAAAGCCCAATCACTATCAAGACTTATCTGCCGAAAAGCTTTATCTGTTTCTAAGGCGAGAACTCTGCCTCCTTTTCTTAAAGAATCGTCCCAAATACTTGGAAAGATTTTTATTTTTGGAGATTCAATAGATTCTATTAGAGCTTTGGTATTGTCTTCCGACTGTCCTAAAAGAATGATGAATTCATCTACAATAGGCAAAATGGAACGAATAGATTCTACGATGGGATAATCATATTTTACAGCATTACGTATAAATGTAAACCCACTAACTTTCATCCTGAAAATTTAAAATTCCGGTATAATTATATGGTGTAATTGCTTTTAGTTCCTTTTTAATATCTTTCGAAACATCAAGTTTATCTATAAAATCGTGAATTGTTTCTTGATTCAATTTAGTATTTGTTCTTGTAAGTGCTTTTAATGCTTCGTAAGGATTAGGATATTTTTCTCGCCGTAAAATTGTTTGTATTCCTTCTGCAACTACAGCCCAATTCTTTTCTAAATCTTCGGCAAGCTTATCCTCATTTAGAATTAATTTCGTCAAACCTTTCCGTAATGATTTATATGCCAACAAGCTGTGAGCAAGAGGGACGCCCAAATTTCGAGTGACCGTGGAATCTGTTAAATCGCGCTGCAAACGAGAAATTGGAAGTTTTGCAGCCAGGTGCTCGAAAATTGCATTGGCCAATCCTAAATTTCCTTCTGAATTTTCAAAATCTATTGGATTTACTTTATGCGGCATGGCCGATGAACCTACTTCTCCTTTTTTGATTTTTTGCTTGAAATAATCCATCGAAACATAGGTCCAAACATCTCTGTTTAAATCGATCAAAATGGTATTTATACGTTTCAAATTGTCGAAAAAAGCAGCCATATAATCGTAGTGCTCAATTTGAGTTGTAGTTTGAAGACGGTATAATCCAAGTTTATCTTTCACAAAACGATTTCCAAAATCAACCCAATCAATAGATGGAAAAGCAATTGCATGAGCATTAAAATTTCCTGTTGCCCCTCCAAACTTGGCAGCAAACGGAATACGATCTAGCATTTTTAATTGTGCTTCTAAGCGCTCTACAAAAACATAAATTTCTTTTCCTAAACGAGTTGGCGATGCAGGCTGTCCATGTGTTCGAGCCAACATTGGTATTTTTTTCCAGGATTTTGCTCGCTGTTTTAATTCGAAAGCTACTATCTTTAGTTCTGGTAAAACTACATTTAGAAATCCTTCTTTTAATGAAAGTGGAGTTGCCGTATTATTAATGTCCTGCGACGTCAGACCAAAATGTATAAACTCTTTATAATCATATAAACCAATGTCTGCAAAGCGTTCTTTAATGAAGTATTCAACCGCTTTTACATCGTGGTTGGTTACTTTTTCTATCTCTTTAATTTTTTCTGCATCCTTCTCAGAAAACTGCAAATAAATTCGCCGTAATTGCTCAAATTGCACTTTAGTTATAGATTTTAATTGAGGTAGTGGATACTCGCATAAAGCAATGAAATATTCAATCTCAACTTGTACTCTGTAACGAATCAATCCTTTTTCAGAGAAATAAGTGCTCAAATTTTCATTTTGAGAACGATAGCGTCCATCAATCGGGCTTATGGCGTTTAAAGATGATAAAGTCATGATTTATTATTTGTTACAAAATTACAAAAGATTGCCCGATAAATATGTCTCGTAAAAAGATAAAATGAGGGCCATCTATCAATTAAAATACATAAAACAATGTGAGTATTGAAATATAATTATATTTGACAACACCAAATTTTATAAGTATGATTAAAGAAAATCTGATACAATATTTCGAAGATAGTATACGCCTAAATTGGGACAGAAAAGCTCTTTCAAATTATAACGGAAACACTTTATTATATAAAGATGTTGCTGAAAAAATAGCCCGTTATCATATTTTATTTGAAAAAGCAGGAATTAAAAAAGGGGACAAAATAGCCTTAACAGGCAAAAACTCAGCTGAATGGGCTATAAATTTTTTAGCAACAATTGGTTATGGAGCAGTTGCTGTTCCTATATTGCCTGATTTTAAAGCAAAAGATATTTCAAATATTGTAACACACTCCGATTCAAAACTTTTATTTGTCTCAGATTTTATTTGGCCAAATATTAAAGCAGAAGAATTTGAAAGTCTTGGAGCTATTTTCTCATTGGAATCTTTGGCATTAATAACTGATAATATCGGTAATTATCAGAAAATAATTGATGAATTGGATACTGTGTATCTATCAAAATATCCTGATGGTCTAAAAGCCTCTGAATTTCAACTAATCAAAACAAGCAATGATAATCTTGCAGAAATAAGTTATACTTCCGGCACAACAGGTTTTTCAAAAGGCGTTATGCTGAGCCACAACAGTCTTGCTGCCAATTTGCGTTTTGCGCGTAACAATATGCCAATAAATGCAGGCGATAGTATTTTATCATTTTTGCCTTTAGGCCATTCTTATGGATTAGCTTTTGAGCTACTGTTCCCTTTCTCTTTAGGCTGCCACATTACTTTCCTTACAAAAATACCTTCGCCTCAGGTAATTATGAAAGCTTTTAGCGAAATAAAACCCAACCTTATTTTATCGGTTCCTCTTATTATTGAAAAAATATTCAAGAATCAGATTGTACCGCAAATAAGCAAACCAGCAATGAAGTTCTTATTAAGAATTCCGATCATTAATGGTTTGATATACAACAAGATACTAGTCAAATTAACTGCCGTTTTTGGCGGAAACTTCAGAGAGTTGGTTATTGGCGGAGCCGCCTTCTGCCCTAAAGCAGAAACTTTTTTCAAAAGAATAGGATTCCCTTTTGCCATTGGATATGGAATGACAGAATGTGGGCCTTTAGTTTCTTATGCATCATGGACCGAATTTAGACCCGGTGCCGTAGGAAAACCAGTTGACACATTAGAAGTAAGAATCGATTCATCAGATCAGATAAACAAGATCGGCGAAATTCAGATGAAAGGCGAGAACATTATGAATGGTTATTATAAAAACGAAGAAGCCACAAAGGCTAGTTTCACAGATGACGGATGGTTAAAATCAGGCGACTTAGGTCATCTTGATAAGGACGGATTTATCTACATTAAAGGACGCAATAATAATATGCTTTTGGGATCCTCTGGACAGAATATCTATCCCGAAGAAATTGAAAGCACATTAACCGATATACCTTATGTTTTGGACTCTTTAGTGATTATGCGTAATAAAAAGCTTATAGCACTCATTTATCCTAATTTGGACCAAGCAAGACTTGATAAATTAACTCCCGATGAACTTGAACGTATTATTAAAAGAAGCCGAAAAGTAGTAAATAAGCATTTGCCGGCATATATGCAATTATCGGAAATAGTAATACGCGAAAAAGAATTTGAGAAAACACCCAAACAAAGTATTAAACGATATTTGTACCAAGAGGATTAAACAAAAAAAAAGCTGCTTCGATTTGAAGCAACTTTTTTTATTTAAGCTTGAGCAGTTGGCCCGCCCAGTGAAAAAGGAATTCCTCCATCACTTTTTGTCTCTTTTATAGGACCATTCAAAGCTTCAAACTTTTTAATGTTTTCGGCCAATGCCTTATATAGACGTTTAGCATGTTCTGGCGTTAAAATTATCCGTGATTTTACCTTTGCTTTCGGCACTCCTGGCATCATTTTAACAAAATCCACAACAAATTCAGCATGTGAGTGAGTAATGATAGCTAAATTGGAATAAATCCCTTCAGCAACTTCATCACTAAGTTCAATATTAACTTTATTTTCTTTTATTGGATCTGCCATTTTCTCAATATTTAGATGTTCTCAATTACTTCTTTTCTAGAATCGATTAAAGACTGATATTCCTCTTTTGAACCAACAATCAAATTTTCGTATTCGCGTAAACCAGTTCCAGCAGGAATCAAGTGACCAACAATTACATTTTCTTTCAATCCATTCAAAGTATCACGTTTAGCATTGATAGCTGCAATTGTTAACACTTTCGTAGTTTCCTGGAAAGATGCAGCAGAAATAAAGCTTTTTGTTTGTAATGATGCTCTTGTAATACCTTGTAGTATTTGACGACCAGTAGCTGGTTGAGCCTCACGTGAAATTATTAACGCTTTATCATTACGCTTCAATACAGAATTTTCATCTCGAAGTTTACGAGTAGTAATCATTTGACCAGCAACATAGTTTTCAGAATCACCTGATTCCTCCACGATTTTCTGTCCAAAAATGCTATCATTTTCCTCTAGAAAGTCAACGCGATTAATCAATTCATTTTCTAGGAATTTAGTATCTCCCGGATCATCAATTTCAACTTTACGCATCATTTGACGAACGATAGTTTCAAAGTGTTTATCATTAATCTTAACACCTTGTAAACGATATACTTCCTGGACTTCATTAACTATGTATTCCTGAACTTTCATAGGTCCTTTAATAGCCAGGATATCTGCAGGAGTCATTGCTCCATCGGATAATCTGGTTCCAGCTTTAACAAAATCGTTTTCTTGCGCTAAGATTTGCTTAGAAGTAGAAATCAGGTATTTTTTCTCTTCACCTGTTTTAGAAGTAATAATTACTTCGCGATTTCCTCTTTTCAGCTTCTTACCAAATGAAACAACACCGTCGATCTCAGCAACTTTTGCAGGATCGGAAGGGTTACGTGCTTCGAACAACTCAGTTACTCTTGGAAGTCCACCAGTAATATCACCGGCATGTCCTGTAGCACGAGGAATCTTTACAAGAATATCACCTGCTTGGATGTTTTTCTTATCATCAACTATAATGTGAGCACCTACTGGAATATCGTAACTCTTAACAGTTTCGCCTTTAGTGTTTAAAATATGAATTATTGGGTTCATTGACTTAGAACGATTTTCTATAATCACTTTATCGTGATAACCAGTTTGTTCATCAGATTCAACGCGATAAGTAACTCCTTGTTCGATATTATCGAATGAAACTTTACCCTTCACTTCAGAAAGAACAACAGCATTGTACGGATCCCAATCACAAATGACATCTTCTGAAGTAACATTATCTCCATCATTAAAATAGAGATTGGCTCCGTAAGGAATATTAGCTGATGCTAAAGCAATACCTGTTCCCTCATCAACAACTTTCATTTCGGCAGAACGTCCAATAACAATTTGGAACTTTTTGCCTTCCACATTTTCATAATCAACTGTACGCAGCTCTTCAATCTTTAGTTTTCCATCATATTTAGCAACAACACGTGAAGCAGTTGCAATATTTGATGCTGTTCCACCCACGTGGAATGTACGTAATGTTAACTGAGTACCTGGTTCTCCAATAGACTGAGCAGCGATAACACCTACAGCTTCTCCTTTTTGAATCATTCTGCCCGAGGCCAGGTTTCTACCATAACATTTTGCACAAACACCTGCCCTACTTTCACAAGTCAATACAGAACGAATTTCAACAGTCTCAATTGGAGAATCTTCAATTATTTTAGCTAATTCCTCTGTAATTTCTTGTCCTGAAGAAATAATTAATTCCTTGGTGCGCGGATGATAAATATCGTGCGATGATACCCGACCCAAAATACGCTCATAAAGAGTTTCAACCACTTCTTCGCCTTTCTTTAATGGAGCAGCAGTTAATCCACGAAGTGTGCCGCAATCTTCATCTGAAATGATAACATCTTGTGCAACATCAACCAAACGACGTGTTAAATAACCCGCATCAGCTGTTTTAAGTGCTGTATCGGCCAAACCTTTACGAGCACCGTGAGTAGAAATAAAGTACTCAAGAACTGATAGACCTTCTTTAAAGTTAGAAAGAATAGGATTCTCGATAATTTCGCCACCTGAAGCACCAGATTTTTGAGGTTTTGCCATCAAACCACGCATACCTGAGAGCTGACGAATTTGTTCTTTCGAACCACGAGCACCAGAATCGAGCATCATAAAAACAGAGTTAAACCCTTGTCTATCAGCTGAAATCTCGCTCATTAAAGTGTGAGTAAGATGTGAATTTGTGTGCGTCCAGATATCAATAATCTGATTATATCGTTCGGTATTAGTAATGAATCCCATATTATAGTTATTCACTACTTCCTCTACCTCAATGTTTGCTTTTGCTATTAAGGTTTTCTTAGCTTCAGGAATAACAACATCGCCCAAATTGAACGATAAACCTCCCGTAAAAGCCATATTGAAACCCATAGATTTAATATCATCAAGGAAAGCAGCTGTTTTAGCTGTTCCAACAACTTTTAATACATCGCCGATAATATCTCGTAAAGAACGTTTTGTCAACAATTCGTTTACATATTTATATCCTTCAGGAACAACCTGATTAAACAATACACGACCAACCGTAGTTTCAATAGTATGATTTACAAGTTCTCCATCAATCATATCATCTACTTTAACGTAGATTATGGCATGCATGTCGATTGCTTTTTCATTATAAGCAATAATAACTTCTTCAGGACCGTAGAATTTATATCCTTCTCCTTTTACAGGATTAGATTCAATGCTCTTCCGTGCTTTTGTCATATAATACAGACCTAAAACCATATCCTGTGAAGGAACAGCAATAGGGGCACCATTAGCCGGATTCAGAATATTATGCGAAGCAAGCATTAGCATTTGTGCTTCAAGAATTGCAGCATTTCCAAGAGGTACGTGAACAGCCATCTGGTCACCATCAAAATCGGCGTTAAATGCTGTACAAACTAGTGGGTGCAACTGAATTGCTTTACCTTCCACCAATTTAGGTTGGAAGGCCTGAATACCAAGGCGGTGCAATGTAGGAGCACGGTTAAGCATAACTGGATGCCCTTTTAGAATATTCTCTAAAATATCCCAAACTATAGCATCTTTACGATCAACTATTTTCTTTGCAGACTTAACGGTTTTAACAATACCACGTTCCATTAGTTTACGGATAATGAAGGGCTTAAATAATTCAGAAGCCATTCCTTTTGGGATACCGCATTCGTTAAGTTTAAGATTTGGTCCAACAACAATTACCGAGCGACCAGAATAATCGACACGCTTACCTAAAAGGTTTTGACGGAATCGACCTTGTTTCCCTTTTAAGCTATCGCTAAGCGATTTTAAAGGACGGTTAGCTTCGGTTTTAACTGCATTGGCTTTTCTTGAATTATCAAACAATGAATCAACCGCTTCCTGAAGCATACGTTTCTCATTACGCATAATAACATCAGGGGCTTTAATTTCGATTAATCGTTTTAAACGATTGTTACGAATGATTGCTCTACGATATAAATCGTTTAGATCGGAGGTTGCAAAACGACCACCATCAAGTGGCACCAAAGGACGTAATTCCGGTGGAATTACAGGTACAACTTTAGTGATCATCCATTCCGGACGATTTTCAATTCTACTCTGTGCATCGCGGAAAGATTCGTAAACCTGAAGACGTTTCAAAGCATCCAATTTTCGCTGTTGAGATGTTTCTGTATTAGCTTTATGACGAAGTTCGTAAGAAACTTTATCTAAATCCAAGTTTGCTAATAAATCATATAAAGCTTCAGCACCCATTTTAGCTACAAATTTTTCAGGATCAGTATCGTCGAGATGTTGATGCTCAATAGGAAACGTGTCAAGTATATCAAAATATTCTTCTTCTGTTAAGAAATCCATACGTTGCAAAGGCTCTCCCTCAGCATTTTTAGCCAAACCAGGATTAATTACTACATAACGTTCGTAATAAATAATGGCATCAAGCTTTTTAGACTGTAAACCAAGTAAGGCGCCAATTTTATTTGGCAATGAACGGAAAAACCAGATGTGTGAAACAGGAACCACCAATTTGATGTGGCCCATTCTTTCGCGACGAACTTTCTTTTCGGTTACCTCAACTCCACAGCGATCACAAACGATTCCTTTATAGCGGATTCTTTTGTATTTACCACAGTGGCACTCATAATCTTTTACAGGACCGAAAATTCGTTCACAGAACAATCCATCGCGCTCAGGCTTGTATGTTCTGTAATTGATAGTTTCAGGTTTTAGCACTTCCCCACTCGATTGCTCTAGAATCTGTTCCGGAGATGCTAAACTTATCGTAATATTTGAAAAGCTGTTTTGGGTAAGATTTGTATCTTTTCTAAAAGCCATAAATCAAATTTTATAAATTGTAAAAAGTTTCCCGATTGCTCGGGAAACCAATATATTATTAATCAAAAGAGATGCTCAATCCAAGACCTTTCAATTCGTGTACTAACACATTGAAAGATTCTGGAATACCAGGTTTCGGCATTGGATCGCCTTTTACAATAGCTTCATAAGCTTTTGCACGTCCAACAACATCATCCGATTTAACGGTTAGTATTTCCTGAAGAATATTTGCAGCTCCGAATGCTTCGAGAGCCCAAACTTCCATCTCACCAAAACGCTGTCCACCAAATTGTGCTTTACCACCAAGAGGTTGCTGCGTAATTAATGAATAAGGACCAATAGAACGAGCGTGCATCTTATCATCAACCATATGATGCAGTTTAAGCATATATATGTAGCCTACAGTTGCAGGTTGATCGAAACGCTCTCCTGTTCCACCATCGTGGAGATAAACACGGCCATTTCCAGGCAAACCTGCCTCACGGACATAATCGTTGATTTGCTCTAGAGATGCTCCGTCAAAAATTGGAGTTGCAAATTTCTTGCCCAATTTTATTCCAGCCCAACCCAATACAGTTTCGTAAATCTGACCAAGGTTCATACGAGAAGGTACACCCAAAGGGTTAAGTACTATATCAACTGGTGTTCCATCGGCTAAGAAAGGCATATCTTCTTCACGAACTATCCGCGCAACAATACCCTTATTACCGTGGCGACCAGCCATTTTATCACCTACTTTAAGTTTTCGCTTTTTAGCAATGTAAACTTTAGCCATTTTTACAATGCCTGTTGGCAACTCATCGCCAATTGTTGCTTGAACTTTCTTACGGTTCAGATCGCCTAATCTTTCTTTATATTTTAAAGAGTAATTGTTAATTACCTCTTTAATCATATCGTTTTTAGTTGAATCTGTTGTCCAGCCGTTAGGGTTAATAGTTAAAAAATCCAAACCAGTTAACAATTTCTGAGTAAACTTGGTTTTTTTCGGAATGTGAACTTCGTTATATCCGTCGTAAACTCCCTGGGATGTTTTTCCACTAACTAAAACAGTTAATTTATCGACCAATTTTGATTTCAATTCGGCAACATCTTTTTTGAAATCATCTTCTAGCACTTCGATTACTTCTTTGTCTTTACCTTTAGCTCTACGGTCTTTCATTGTTCTGGTAAAGAGTTTCTTATCAACTACAACACCAATTAATGATGGAGGCGCTTTTAAAGAAGCATCTTTAACATCACCGGCTTTATCACCAAAGATGGCACGTAATAATTTTTCTTCTGGTGTTGGGTCACTTTCACCTTTAGGAGTAATCTTACCTATTAATATATCGCCTGCACTAATTTCTGCACCAATACGGATAATACCGTTTTCATCCAAATCCTTAGTTGCTTCAGCGCTAATATTAGGAATATCGCTAGTTAATTCTTCAATACCTCGTTTTGTTTCTCTTACGTCCAAAGAAAATTCTTCGATATGAATAGAAGTAAAGATATCTTCTTTTACTACTTTTTCAGAAATTACAATGGCATCCTCAAAATTATATCCTTTCCAAGGCATAAATGCAACCATCAAATTTCTTCCTAAAGCAAGTTCGCCATTTTTAGTACCATATCCTTCACAAAGAACTTGTCCTTTAACAACTTTATCTCCTTTACGCACAATTGGGCGTAAGTTAATGCTCGTGTTCTGGTTAGTTCTTAAAAATTTGGATAATAAATACGTTTTCAAATCATCGTCGAAACTCACTAATTGCTCATTGTTATCTCGTGAATAGCGGATAGTAATTTTCTTAGCATCAACATATTCAACGATACCGTCACCTTCAGCATTGATTAAAACACGACTATCACGCGCAACTGCACCTTCAATTCCGGTACCAACAACTGGAGCTTCAGAATTTAACAATGGTACTGCTTGACGCATCATATTCGATCCCATCAAAGCACGGTTTGCATCATCGTGCTCAAGGAAAGGAATTAATGAAGCTGCTATTGAAGCGATTTGATTTGGTGCTATGTCAATCAAGTCAATTTTTTCCCTGTCGATTATTGGATAATCAGCTAAAGATCTAGCCTTTACATTAGGGTTAACAAACATACCGTCATCTTCCATCAGTGTGGTAGCTTGACAAATAATTTTGTTTTCTTCTTCTTCGGCACTCAAATAAATAGGTTCAGCAGTAATGCTAGCTTTTCCTTTATCTACTTCCAAATAAGGAGTTTCAATAAATCCAAGCTTATTAATCTTAGCATACACACAAAGTGAAGAAATAAGACCAATGTTTGGACCTTCAGGAGTTTCTATAGTACACAACCGACCATAGTGCGTATAGTGAACATCTCGAACTTCAAAGCCCGCTCTTTCTCGAGATAAACCTCCAGGACCTAAAGCTGAAACACGACGTTTATGTGTAATTTCAGACAAAGGATTTGTCTGATCCATAAATTGTGATAGCTGATTAGTTCCAAAGAAGGAATTAATTACCGATGATAATGTTTTCGCATTAATCAAATCGGTTGGTGTAAACACCTCATTATCGCGTACATTCATACGTTCGCGAATAGTACGTGCCATGCGAGATAAACCTACACCAAATTGTTGGAAAAGTTGTTCTCCAACAGTTCTAACACGTCTATTACTCAAGTGGTCAATATCATCAACTTCAGTTTTTGAATTAACTAATTGAATAAGATGTTTTATAATAAATATAATGTCTTCTTTTGTTAAAACTCTAACATCTAAGCTAGTATCTTGATTTAGTTTTTTGTTGATTCGATAACGCCCAACTTCACCTAAATCATAGCGCGAATCTGAAAAGAATAATTTATCGATAATACCACGAGCAGTTTCCTCATCTGGTGGCTCAGCATTACGTAATTGACGGTAGATATATTCAACTGCTTCTTTTTCGTTATTTGCAGTATCTTTATTAAGGGTATTGAAGATGATCGCAAAATCTTTACTGCTTACATCGTCGCGATGTAAGAATATAGTTTTGATACCAGCATCAACTATTAACTCAATATGATCTTTTTCTAACTCTACTTCTCTCTCGATCAGCACATCTGTTCTTTCAATTGAAACAACTTCTCCGGTATCTTCGTCAACAAAATCTTCGATCCATTTGCGCACTACACGTGCTGCTAGCTTACGGCCAACAACTTTTTTTAAACCGGTTTTAGAAACTTTAACCTCTTGAGCAAGGTCAAATATTTCCAGAATGTCTTTATCACTTTCAAAGCCAATGGCTCTCAAAAGTGTTGTTACAGGAAGCTTTTTCTTCCTGTCTATATAGGCATACATAACATTATTGATATCCGTAGAAAATTCCATCCAAGATCCCTTGAAAGGAATAATTCGGGCCGAATACAATTGGGTACCGTTTGCATGTCGATGTTGTCCGAAGAAAACACCAGGTGAACGGTGCAACTGAGACACAATTACACGTTCTGCACCATTGATAATGAATGTACCTTTAGGAGTCATATAAGGGATCATACCCAAATATACATCCTGAATAATTGTTTCAAAATCTTCGTGATCAGGATCGGTACAATAAAGTTTTAATTTCGCCTTTAAAGGGACATTATAAGTTAAGCCTCTATAGACACACTCATCCATTGAGTATCTAGGAGGATCAACAAAATAATCTAGGAATTCTAGAACGAAATTATTTCTTGCATCGGTAATAGGGAAGTTCTCGCTAAATACTTTGAACAATCCTTCGTTGCTACGATTTTCGGGGTTGGTCTCCAACTGAAAAAATTCCTGAAAGGATTTTAATTGGATATCGAGAAAATCAGGGTAGTCAACATTTATTTTTGTCGATGCAAAGTTGATTCTATCAGAAACTATATTTGCCAAGGTTTAAGATTTTTAAGGTTAAATTAACTGATGAAAAAAGACAACCGAATAATACGACGAAAAATAGACACCTCAGGGGCAACCCTGCTTTATCTATTTTCCGTCAATGACTTAGGTAGTTTGACCTACGAAAAGTCTTATTTGATTTCTACTTCAGCTCCCGCTTCTTCTAAAGATGCTTTAAGGGCTTCAGCTTCGTCTTTTGTTACACCTTCTTTTAATGGAGCAGGTGCACTATCAACTAATCCTTTAGCATCTTTAAGTCCTAAACTAGTTAATTCTTTAACTAATTTAACAACTGCTAATTTTGAAGCACCAGCTGCGTTCAATATAACATCAAAAGATGTTTGCTCTTCTGCAGCGGCTTCATCACCTGCAGCTGGACCAGCAACTGCAACTGCAGCAGCAGCAGGCTCGATACCATATTCGTCTTTCAAAATTCCAGCTAATTCATTTACTTCTTTAACAGTTAAATTAACTAATTGTTCTGCAAACGCTTTTAAATCTGCCATTTTCTATTGTATTTAAATTGTTTTCAAAAATTATTTACTAAAATTGTTCTGTCTATTCTATGCGGAGCGTTCCGACAAAGTTTTAACAACACCTGAAAGAATATTTCCTCCCGATTGAAGGGCTGAAACAATATTTTTTGCAGGAGACTGTAACAATGCAATAATATCGCCAATAAGTTCGTCTTTCGACTTTATACTGACTAGCACATCTAATTCATTGTCTCCAATATAGATAGACTCTTCTACATAAGCACCTTTCAAAATAGGTCTATCACTTTTCTTTCTGAATTCTTTAATCATTTTTGCTGGAGCATTTCCAACATCAGAAAGCATAAGTGAAGTTCCGCCTTTTAATACCTCAAATAAAGGTTCAAAGTCCTTATTAGATTTCACCATTGCTTTTTTGAGCATGGTGTTTTTTACTACAACCAATTTAATTCCATTCTTAAAAGCTAATCGTCTAAGATTACTAGTTGATTTGGCATCCAATCCAGAAATATCTGTCAAATAGATATGCGGATTGTTAGACAGATTAGTTTCTATCGAATTTATTAACAGGTCTTTTTCTTCTTTCTTCATACTATAAATCTCCTTTATAGGTTTTACCGGAAACGTTAACGATTGTCACTAGGTAATAGATTTAGGATCAACTTGAATTCCTGGGCTCATTGTACTGGACAAGTAAATACTCCTTACATATGTGCCTTTGGCAGAAGTAGGTTTCAAACGAATAATTGTTTGAAGAAGCTCACTTGCGTTTTCTTCAATTTTTTTCGCATCGAAAGATACTTTTGATACTCCGGCATGTATAATACCAAACTTATCAACTCTAAAGTCGATCTTACCAGCTTTGACTTCCTGAACTGCTTTACCAACTTCCATAGTAACCGTACCGGTTTTAGGATTTGGCATTAAGCCTCTAGGACCAAGAATTCTACCTAATGCGCCAACTTTTGGCATAACACTAGGCATTGTAATCACCACATCGACATCCGTCCAACCGCCTTTAATCTTGGCAACGTATTCGTCTAGTCCAACATAATCAGCTCCGGCTGCCTTAGCTTCTTCTTCTTTATCAGGTGTACACAATACCAAAACACGAACAGTTTTACCTGTTCCGTGAGGTAATGCAACCGTTCCACGCACCATTTGGTTTGCTTTACGGGGATCCACACCTAAGCGAACGTCAACATCAACAGAAGCATCAAACTTAGTGTTTGTAATTTCTTTAACAACACTACATGCTTCTTCTAAAGTGTAAACTTTCTCACGATCGAATTTCGCTAAAGCCTCTTTTCTTTTCTTTGTGATTTTACCCATTTTTAATTAATTTTAAAACGTTTAATACCGAGCCTTCGGTATTAGTTTACGGCAAGAGGCTTCTTACCACTAACTTTAACACCCATACTACGTGCTGTTCCAGCAACCATGCTCATTGCTGAATCAAGTTCGAAAGAATTCATATCTACTATTTTACTAGTAGCTATCTCTTTAACTTGACCCCAGCTAATACTTGCTACTTTTAAACGATTAGGTTCAGCAGAACCTTTCTTAATTTTAGCAACATCCATAATTTGAACAGCAACAGGAGGAGTTTTGAGGATAAAATCAAACGATTTATCCTTATACACAGTAATAATAACAGGAATTACTTTTCCAGCTTGTTCTTGTGTACGCGCATTAAATTGCTTACAAAACTCCATTATATTCACACCTTTTGAACCTAATGCAGGTCCAACTGGTGGTGATGGGTTAGCAGCACCTCCTTTAATTTGCAATTTTATTAATCCACCGATTTCTTTAGCCATCTTTGTAGATTTTCTATATAATTAAACAATATATTGACTCTTATTCCTTAGCAACTTGCATGAACCCAAGCTCAAGTGGTGTTTTTCTTCCGAAAATCTTTACCATCACTTTAAGTTTTCTTTTCTCCTCATTAATTTCCTCAACAACTCCAGCAAAACTGTTAAAAGGACCATCGATCACAGTAACTGTTTCACCTACAATAAAAGGAACACTAAATTCTTCACCCTGTTCACCTAATTCATCTACTTTGCCTAAGATTCTCTTAACCTCAGAAGGACGAATAGGATCGGGCTTGCCTTTAGTTCCCAAAAAGCCTATCACATTAGGTATACCTTTTATCATATGTTGAACTTCACCTTCTAAAGAAGAAACTTCAATTAACACATAACCAGGAAAGAAATTGCGTTCTTTAACAATTTTCTTACCACTACGTACCTGATAAACTTTTTCGGTTGGGATAAGTATTTGCGAAATGTTATCCTGGATGTCAAGACGGCGGATTTCACTCTCCATGTATTCCTTCACCTTCTTTTCCTTACCGCTAACGGCCCGTACTACATACCATTTTTTCACTGTTTCACTCATACTCTATTAATTCAAAGAAATAAGAAATAATATCAACGAAATTATTATTGAGAATAATGCTTAGTTTAAAAGCTCATAGAACGCATTCAATATGTTCTTAAAACTAATATCCATCAAAAAAACCACCAAGGCGATAATTAGGGAAGCAATGGATACAACTATTGCACTATTTTGGAGTTCATTCCAAGTAGGCCATGAAGTCTTATTTACTAATTCGTCATAAGATTCCTTTGAATATTTTACTATGCCCATTTGTATATGTATTAAATTTATTTGCACGGGTGGTAGGACTCGAACCCACGACTCCTGGTTTTGGAGACCAGAGCTCTACCAACTGAGCTACACCCGTATTAGATTTATTTGATATGGCAGGCAAGAGTACCGAAGCGCTCTTGCCTTATATCAAACTTAATCTCACTTTTTTTATATCGAACTATACGTCTAACATTTCTGTTACTTGACCAGCTCCTACTGTTCTACCACCTTCACGGATAGCGAAACGTAAACCTTTATTCATAGCGATTGCTTGAATTAGTTTAACCTCAACTGTAAGGTTATCACCAGGCATTACCATTTCAACACCTTCTGGAAGCATAATCTCTCCAGTTACGTCTGTGGTTCTGAAATAGAATTGAGGACGATATTTATTATGAAATGGAGTGTGACGTCCACCTTCTTCTTTTTTCAAGATATAAACCTCAGCTTTAAAGAAATCGTGAGGTTTAACGCTACCTGGTTTACAGATAACCATTCCACGACGAATGTTTTCTTTACTAATGCCGCGTAATAATAAACCAGCGTTATCACCTGCTAAACCTTGATCCAAAATCTTACGGAACATCTCAACACCTGTAACAACTGATTTTAATTTCTCAGCACCCATTCCAATAATATCAACAGCTTCTCCAGAGTTGATAATACCAGTTTCAATTCTACCAGTAGCAACAGTACCGCGACCGGTAATCGAGAATACATCCTCAACAGGCATCAAGAAAGGTTTATCTTGATCACGCTCAGGTAATGGAATCCATGTATCACACGCATCCATCAATTCGTAAATTTTTTCAACCCATTTAGGTTCGTTATTTAATGCACCTAAAGCAGATCCTTGGATAACAGGAGTATTGTCTCCCTCGAATTTGTAGAAATCAAGTAATTCTCTGATTTCCATTTCAACTAATTCTATCAATTCATCATCGTCAACCATGTCTACTTTATTCATGAAAACAACCAAACGAGGTACACCAACCTGACGAGCCAAAAGAATGTGCTCGCGTGTTTGAGGCATAGGACCGTCAGTTGCAGCCACAACGATAATAGCACCATCCATTTGAGCAGCACCAGTAACCATGTTCTTTACGTAATCCGCGTGACCAGGACAGTCAACGTGTGCGTAGTGACGCGTATCTGTGTTATACTCAACGTGAGCAGTATTAATGGTAATACCTCTTTCTTTTTCTTCAGGGGCATTATCAATTGCATCAAAGCTTGTTACTTTAGCCCATCCTTTAGCTGACATACAAGTTGTAATTGCAGCAGTTAATGTTGTTTTACCGTGGTCAACGTGACCAATTGTACCAATGTTCACGTGTGCTTTAGACCTGTCAAATTTTTCTTTAGCCATATCAAAAAAAAATATATTAATGAAATTAAATTTAAATGTTTCTTAATCTTTGAGCCAATGACGAGAGTTGAACTCGTGACCTCTTCCTTACCAAGGAAGCGCTCTACCACTGAGCTACATCGGCTGAATTGAGCGGGAGACGAGGCTCGAACTCGCCACCTAAAGCTTGGAAGGCTTTCGCTCTACCAAATGAGCTACTCCCGCTAATTCCGCGCTTCGCTAACACAAAATATTATATGTGAAAGCGACTCTCGCATTCAATATTAAAAAGAAAATATGAATTTAAAACCGTCAGCCAACGGATTAAACTTACAGAACGAATCTGTTTTCACTATTTCTTTTATCTTCTTTCAAAGAACTTTTTTTGTGGGGAGAGGAGGATTCGAACCTCCGAAGGCTTAGCCAACAGATTTACAGTCTGCCCCGTTTAACCGCTCTGGAATCTCCCCAAAATATTTTCAATATGTAAAATGTACTTGTTTTGTTCAAATAAATTAATTTTTTACCTGTTATAGCAAAAATCGAGCCGATGGAGGGATTCGAACCCCCGGCCAGCTGATTACAAATCAGCTGCTCTGGCCAACTGAGCTACATCGGCAAACACTGTAAACACAGTAATAACAATACTTTCAATGCACAAGCTTATATAAAAAAGCAGTCCTCTTTCAAAAAGGACTGCAAAAATAGAAACTCTTAGCTTATTATCAAAGCTTTTTTTGTTATTATTTAATATTATTGACGTTTATACTTTTCTTTCTTTCTCTTTGTGTTTCATTAATTGACGGCGCATTGCTTCTAAACATTCATCAACAGCTTCTTCAAATGTATTCGATTGTTTTTTTGCAAATAAATCTGCTCCTTTAATAAGGACTTTCACTTCGGCTGTTTTATTTTTCCCAGTTTCGGATTTGTCAATTTTTAGATTCACATCTGCACTTAGGAGTCCATCGTGAAAAGTGGTTAGCTTGTTAACTTTAGTTGAGATTAGATGCTTAAGTTTTTTGTCAGCTGTGAAATGAATTGAATTAATGTTGATGTCCATTTAACCTCCCTTTTTTAAGCCTTTGGATGGGCTAGTTTATAAATATTTTTTAATTTTTCTATAGTATTATGCGTATATATTTGTGTTGCCGCTAAATTAGCATGACCTAAAAGTTCTTTCACTGCATTTAAATCAGCACCATGATTTAGCATATGGGTTGCAAATGTATGGCGTAACACATGAGGGCTTTTCTTTTTTTGCGTACTCACTCTGCTAAGATAGTTATTTACGATTCGATAAACAAGCTTGGGATACATCTTTGTGCCTTTTATTGTGAGAAAAAAAAACTCATCTTGAGCTTTTAATGAAAATGTTGTATGCTTAAAGCTTAAATACGAATCAATTAAACGAAAAAGGTTATTGTGAACAGGAATCAAACGCTCTTTATTTCTTTTTCCTAACACTTTAATCAGACCTTTTTCCAAATTAATATCATTTATCTTCAATCCAATAAGTTCAGCCCGCCTAATACCAGTAGCATAAAAAAGCTCTACTACAAGTCTATCGCGAGCTTGTTCAAAAGATTCTGGTTCCCCGAACTCTGTTATCAGCAAATTCATACTTTTTTCTTCGATAAACACTGGAAGCTTTTTCCGAACTTTTGGTCCGGTAATCTTAAGAACAGGATTTTGATCTATCTTCCCAATCTTTAAAAGATATCTAAAATAGGATTTGAGTGTGCTTATTTTACGGTTTACAGTTCTTGGGCTATTCCCTTCTTCCATTAATAAGGCAATCCACGAACGAATAAAAACAAAATCAATCTCTTGTGCCTTTTCAATTTTATATGTTTTAAAAAGGAAATCGAAGAATTGTTCTAAGTCTTTTGTGTAAGAGCTTATTGTATGAACTGAAAAACGTCGTTCAAATTCGATGTAGTTTAGGAATTCCTTGATAAACATAAAAAAAACCCTTAGGATTTTGTAAAAGTACAAAAAACCCTAAAGGCTCATTAATCTTTATGCTAAATTTTTAGTCCATTGCGTCCCGCAAACCTTGCACATAGATTGCCTTTAATTTTTGCTCTCGTTTGATAATTGAAGGTTTAGTATACTTCTGACGGATTCTTAATTCTTTTACAACACCCGTTTTTTCAAACTTACGTTTAAACTTCTTTAAGACTCTGTCAATACTTTCGCCTTCTTTAACCGGAACAATAATCATAGTAAATAACTCTCTTTCTTTTATTTAAATAATTTATTTAACTCTTGAAACTCTCGCTTCATAAAAGTGGCTGCAAAGATATAAAAGTTGTGTTCTACTACAAAATATATTTTTATTATTTAGACTTTTCGCAAGTTGGCTCATTGAATAACCCTATAAGTAAAATGAATGCTATCAAAATATTCTAATATTCCACAGCTGCTTTTAAAAGAGTTACACTTACGAATCAACTACTCATTAAACCCTTATATTCTTGATAATGAATCATTTTGTATTTACTTTTGTCCTACACTTATAGTCTGTACAATGAAATATTTTATCTTGTTTTCTTTAATTTTATCAAGCATTTTTATCAATGCGCAGGATTTAATTCTTACTAATTCTCATTTTGGGGACACTCTTGTCAACCCTGCTGAATTAAATATTGACGTTAAATCTGCAGATTATAATCCCGGAGAACCTGCGCATCTTAATATTATAAATACAGAAAGCGGGTATAGAAAACTTAAGTTGGGGAACAACACATCAACAATATACTCTCCAAAAGTAAATGTTTGTGGTGGAGGAAATGATCAGCTTCGAATAGTGCTACGTGATATTTCAGGTTCAGCCGATTGGTCAAAAATCAGGTTTCGTCCTGCTGCGATAGGTTCTTTATCTTTAAAAACATATGTTGATTCAGTGGGCGGAATTACTTCTGAATGGACAACCCTGTTAATTCCTTTGAGCGATTTTGATGCTGCTATAGATTATAGCCAATTGGCATTTATAGAATTTCCTTATAGTGCTGATGCTCCACCTTTCGAAATAGATATAGCAAAAATTGAATTTATCGGCGGGTTAACACCATATATTTGGTATGGCGATAATAAAAAAGATAATATACATGATGGTTTTGGAGGTGCGGGACAGCTAATAGCAAAATCAGAAGCTGCTATTGAATCAGAAAACACATTAGAATCTATTGAGCTATATATCAATAATACACTTTTCGCAACTGATATAACTTATCCCTTCGAATTTAATATTGTATTAAATACTCTTGGCTTGAATAATTTTTATTCTATTGCCAGATTCAATGATAACAGCAGTAAAACTTCCGAAATCTATACTGTTTATATAGAAGAATTTATCCCTTTAGATTTAGGTATTGAATTAGTATCTCCTAAAATAAACGATACAGTACTTATCAATACAACTGTAAAGCTAATGGCCGATATATTTGGAACATCTCCGAGTGAGCACGCATATTTATCAGTGACAAATCAAAATTCAGGATATTTAAAGCTAAAACTTGGTTACGATCCTGTTAATATTTATGCTCCAGGAAAAAATGTTATCGCCGGAGGCAATGATAAACTTATAATTACACTGAAGAATTTGAGTGGTTTTACAAATTGGTCAAAATTAAGAATGCGTCCGAAAGCAATTGGAAGTCTGAATCTTGAATCTTATGTTATAACTGCAGGAGGTGTTGCCGATGAATGGACAACTATTGAAATACCATTGTCGGATTTTGATCCAACCATAGATTTCACCAATCTGAATTATATGGAATTTCCATACAGTGCTGATGCAGGCTCCTTCCAATTGACGATAAAAGATATTATTTTTACGGGCGGCGATCAGGATTTTCGTTGGTTTGGCGAAGATAAAACAGATAATATTCATGATGGATTTGGAGGATCGGGTCAATTGATTGCTGAAGTTATTGAAGCACAATTCGATGAAAACAGCATTGAGGCTGTGGAATTTTACATTGATGATAATTTGATTGATACTGATAATTATTTTCCTTATGAAACAGACTTCATTCCTGAAAGCGAAGGTGAATATATCGCGTCTGCGAAGGTTATAACACAAAACCTACAAACAGCAAGCAGTTCGATTGTTGCATTTACTGCGTTGATGCCGGAAAACCCGGTATCTGATCTGCAAATATCATTTACAGAACCAAATACCGGCGATTCAATATTAGTGAATCAAATCCTAAACTTTATTCCTTTTATTGAAGGTGAAGATTTAGAAACAGAAATATATCTTAAAACTTGGAATACCGAAACAGGTTATAAGAAATTGAAATTTGGCTATGATGATCTATATATCTATGGTCATTATCAGAATGTTACAGCAGGAGGAAACGATACTCTGGAAATAATTCTTAAGTCATTTTCGAGCCAACCGAATTGGAGCAAAATTCGTATCCGTCCTTCAGCAGTTGGTTCTCTTACTTTAGATAATTATGTTACAACGGATGCGGGTGATTGGATTTCCATTAAAATTCCTTTAAGCGATTTTGACGCTGCCATCGACTTTAGCAATCTTTCGTATATTGAATTTCCATACAGTGCAGATGCGGGAGCATTTGAAATCGGAATAAAGGAAGTACGTTTTATTGGCGGGACCACTCCATTTGAGTGGTTTGGACCTAATCATTATAATAATATACATGATGGAACAGGAGAAAACGGCAATATTTTTGCTCAATTGCAATTGCCAAGTCCAAATCCTATTGTAACTGATACCGTATATTTTGTTGTAAACGGAAGCGTTGACAGTTATTCTACAGTTGCACCTTATCAATTTAGTTATAGTAATGCAACTGTAGCTATTAATTCGTTTTCATTCAAAATTATTGATTCCTACGGTTATTCTGCTTATTCAGAGACAATAGATATTAAGTTTTACGATTTATATACCGAGGATTTCTCTGTTTTAACTCTGACTTTTAATGAAGACCCCGGCGATGTTCAAGTTTCTTTGGCTCCTTTGAAATATAATAAAGATTTTGCTTATAGCCTTTCACTAGATGATGGAAGATTAGATGGTTATTCATATGCGTTTAAATTGTTAAACGGGGGTCAAGTTACAGATACCGGAGAATCCTTCGATGGTTTATTCTATACAGACGGATGTGGAAATAATGTTCCATTTAAAGCTTCTTTAGCATGGAATAGTGTAAATTCATCTTTTATTGATCTGCATATAAATACACCTGATTATATAACTTGGGTACAATTACAGGAAATGATTTCCGCTGGTTGGGATGTTATGAATCACAGTTATTCTCATGCCGCTTATGGCGATACAGATTATGCTTTTCAAATAACTGAAAATCAGAATGTAGTTTTGGCAAAAACAGGATTTGAGATGACTCAGTTTGTGATTCCAAGTGGCGATTTGAATTATGTTGATCCGGCATTTGGTTTAAGAATGGATGCGGTTTACAGTAATAAATACGAATTCCTTGGATATGGAACAGCCATTGATATTGATTCTCCTTTTAATACATTTCAGCTAAAGATTGATCGTAGATTTTTGTATGACGACTTATTTATTCCTACGAATATCATGGAAAAAATAAATGATGTGGCAAATAACAGTCAAAACGGAAACCATCTCTGGGCGAATGATTTTACTCATCGTGTAATTCCTACACCTACCAGTGGAAGCTTGGTTTGGGATACTTTTAAGTCTTATATGCAGCAAATTGCATCAGAATATGGTGCGAATGGAACAGACCGTATTTGGTTTGCGCCTCAAGTTGATATATTGAATTACTTAACTGTTAGAGAGAATACATCAGTTGTGTTTGAAAAATCGGGCAATACCGTTAATATTTATTTAAACACTACAGAAATTCCGGAAAATTTCCTTGATTATTTTCTAAGCCTTAATGTAACAGCTGATGCAGAATTACTTTCTGTTTCACCACAATTTAGTGCTAACATAAATTTCGCGAATACCAATCAAACAGAAAAGCTGATTAATATTGAATGGTCGCAACCAACAATGAAACGAATGCAATCTATTTCTGCACCTGACTTACTAGAAGAAGAAAATAACATTATTGGTTTTGATATTTATCCAAACCCTGTACTTTCACCACAAATTAACATCGATTTTAGTGTCGAAAAAGAAGAAGAACTTTCGCTCAGATTGATAAGCAGTAGCGGACAAGAAGTTTTAAATCAAACAGTTATAAGCCAAGAAGGATTTAATGCCCTTAATTTAAACCTCCCTGATTTAAACAAAGGGATTTATTTTCTAATGATCAGTGGTGAAACACAACTTTTTAAAACAGAAAAAATACTTATTCAATAAAAACAAAAAAACCTGTCAGATTTTTTAATTTCCAGTCAAAGTCTTAGGTATTCTTCCATTCAGTATAGATTCTGAGCGTAATCTTCGCCCAACAATTCGTTCGACCATAGCGCCAATTTCCAATACTTTATCAATATCTAAATTAGTCTCTATACCCATTTCATCCATCATAACAACCATATCTTCAGTAGAAACTAATCCTACCAAATTAGGATCTTTATAATAATAGGCACCAGTACCGGAAACAGGAACACCACTAACAAAATTTGCTGGCTGTCCGCCAATACCTCCCATTGTCGACTCAAAATTGGTCATCCCCGCTTGCAATGCAGCCAACACATTGGCCAATCCCCATCCTCTTGTTGTATGGAAATGAACGATATGTTTATTAGGTTTTTGAAAATGATCCATAAGCATGGAATAATATCGATAAACGCGATCTGGTGATGCAGAACCATCGTGATCGGCATGTTCTACATCATTGGCTCCAATATCAATCCAACGTTGAGCAAATTCAATCGCTTTTTTCATCTCCGTAGGACCTTCAATTGGGCAACCCCAAATAGTGCTTACTGTTCCATTAACTTTAATACCTGCATCGTGAGCATTTTTTATTTGCTCCTCAGCCATTTTCCAATAATCCTTTAAGGACAAACCCGAATTCTTTTTATGATGAGATTCACTGGTTGAAACCATTAACAAAATACGATCAGGACCATAACCATCCAATTTTGCTTGAATTGCCCGTTCGACAGCTTTTTCACGAATGGTTATCGCCGTAAGGCTAACACCGTCAATCAAATCTTTAACCTTTTTGGAATTTCTGATTCCTCTAAACAGGTTGTCACAATCTTTAAATTGAGGCATTCCCCTTGGATTACCGAAATTGGAAACCTCGATATGTTTAAACCCAGCTAAAATGAGCTGTTCTAATGTCCAAAGCTTTGCCTCGGTCGATATAAGTGTTTCTTCGTGCTGAAATCCGTCGCGAACGGTTATGTCTCCTATGGTTACTTTTTTTGGATAATTCATGTTCTAGTTTTTTGATTTTTATTTGAAAGCCCTAAATAGCCATTCTAAACAATACAATTCTTCGTGGTTCTCTGTGGAATCTTCTTTGTGATACTCTGTGTGATAGCTATACTACAAAGTTACACAAAGGAAGCACAAAGTAACTCTAAGTAATTTACTTCAGAGGCTACAAATTCATTTCAGGAATTTCCCCTTCAACAATTAAAGGAGCTCCCGTTTTATCAATAATTTCTTGAACTTCTACCCCCGGAGCTCGCTCCAAAAGTTTAAAGCCTTGATCTGTAACTTCAATAACGGCAAGATCGCTAACGATCTTCGTTACACAACGAACTCCAGTTAATGGAAGCTTGCATTCTTTCACCAATTTCGGATTGCCATTTCTATCGGTATGTGTTGTTGCAACGATAATATTTTTTGCCGCAGCGACTAAATCCATTGCACCTCCCATTCCTTTCACCATTTTTCCTGGGATTTTCCAAGAAGAAATATCTCCTTTATCCGTGACTTCAAAAGCACCAAGAACAGTTAAATCTACATGCCCACCCCGAATCATAGCAAAACTCAGAGATGAATCGAAAAAGGATGAACCAGGAATAGTTGTTACCGTTTGTTTTCCGGCATTGATTAAATCTGCGTCAGCCTTGCCTTTTTCAGGGAAAGGGCCAATTCCAAGTAAGCCATTTTCAGATTGGAGAATGACTTCCATTCCGTCTGGAACAAAATTGGCAACCAATGTTGGGATTCCTATTCCAAGGTTAACATAATAACCATCTTTTAATTCCTGAGCAATACGTTTTGCAATTCCGTTTTTATCTAAACTCATTTTTTTATTGTTTAGTTGTTTCAAACTCGATACGCTTTTCATAATCAACACCTTGAAAAATTCGCTGAACAAAAATTCCGGGAGTATGAATTTGAGCGGGGTCGAGTTCACCCGCTGGCACTAACTCTTCAACTTCTGCAACCGTAATTTTTCCAGCCATCGCCATTGGCTGATTAAAATTATTTGCCGTATGGCGATAAATTAGATTACCCATCGTATCGCCTTTCCAAGCTTTTACTATGGCAAAATCAGCTGTAAGTCCGTGCTCCAACAAATGCATTTTTCCGTTGAATTCACGAACTTCTTTGCCTTCGGCGACTTCTGTTCCATATCCTGCAGGAACAAAAAATGCAGGAATTCCTGATCCTCCGGCACGTATTCTTTCGGCCAAAGTTCCTTGGGGAATTAAATCCACTTCCAATTCTCCTTCTAAAAGTTGCCGTTCAAACTCTTTGTTCTCACCTACATAAGATGAAATCATTTTTTTTATCTGATGCTTTTTCAAGAGCAATCCTAAACCAAAATCATCAACACCGGCATTATTCGAAATACAGGTTAAATCTGTTAGGCCACTTTCAACAAGTGCATTTATTGTATTTTCAGGAATACCGCTTAAGCCAAAACCACCTAGCATAAATATCTGACCGTTTTCCATTCCAACAATTGCTTCTTTTGCGTTTTTTACTACTTTGTTCATATTTCTTTATTTTCAAAGTGATACTATCAATTTCAAATATACAAAACTAACACCCAATATGGCGAGAAATTACTAAACGTTGAATTTCGCTTGTTCCTTCTCCAATTTGCAGCAAACGCTGATCGCGATAGAATCGCTCTACAGGATAGTCTTTCATTAAACCATAACCTCCATGAATCTGAACAGCTTCATCAGCCACTTCACGAGCAATTTCGGAGCAATACAGCTTTGACATAGCTGCTTCTTTTGCGAAAGGTTTTCCCTCATCTTTTAACCAGCAGGCTTTGTAAAGCAAATTGCGTCCGAGTTCAATTTTCATTGACATATCGGCCAGCTTAAAAGCATTGATTTGGAATTTACCGATGGGTTTTCCAAACTGTTTGCGTTCCTGCGAATACCGCAAAGCTTCTTCAAAAGCTCCTTGCGCTAAACCCAAACCCATAGCTGCAATCGACAGTCGGCCATTATCTAAAGTGGACAACATAATTTTAGAGCCTTCACCTACTTTGCCTAACAGATTTTCTTCAGGGACTTGACAATCATCAAAATACAATTCCGCAGTATCCGAGGCACGCCACATCATTTTACCGTGCATAGCAACACGCTTAAAACCTTCTGTTCCTTTTTCAACAATAATGGTGGTGAATTCTTTTTTACCATCCGGGAATGTTTTGGTAACTGCCTGAACTGTTGCGCCTAATGAAATATCGGAAGCGCCGTTTGTGATAAATATTTTAGATCCATTTATATTCCATTGTCCGTTTTCCAATTTGGCAGTAGTTTTGCTACCGCGTGAATCTGAACCAGCATCGGGTTCTGTTAATCCAAACGCCCACATTCCTTCTCCGGTACAAAGCTGAGGTAAATATTTTAGCTTTTGCTCTTCTGTTCCATAGTAATAGAGAGGTCCGATACCCAAGGAATTGTGAGCAGCTAAAGTGGCTGCTTGAGAACCATCTACACGAGCCAATTCTTCAACAGCAATGATGTATGAAAGTGTATCCAATCCTTGTCCACCGTATTTTTCGGGTAAATACATACCGAATAATCCCAGTTCCCCTATTTTCTTTGTTAACTCGTAAGAGAATTCTCCTTTTTCATCCAGCTCTTGCGCCAAAGGCTTAATTTCACGTTCGGCAAAATCGCGTACTGTTTGCCTTATGAGTTCTTGTTCTTGACTTAAATCAAAATTCATTTCTTGTTTTTTATCTGTTAGTATCCCTGTTTGCAAAGTTAAGCATCGCAAAACTTCGTTTCAAGATGTTTATATTTCTTCTTCCAATTTCAATAATATTTTACTGCCATCTACCATATCGCCTTCAACAACATTAAGTTCTTCGATGACACCATCTCGAAAAGTTAAAATATTATTTTCCATTTTCATAGCTTCCACAACTAAAAGCACATCGCCTTTATGAACCTTGTCGCCAGCACTTACCAAAACTTTAATTACTTTACCAGGCATTGGCGTTTTAACAATATCGCTGGCCTGCCCAACCGTAGCTGCTTCATAAAAATCTGGTGTTGATAAAACATCATCGCGCCTAAGCACAAAATTATGGCCTAGAAACCCGACTATGGAATTATCTTCTTTATCCTTCGAAATCGTAAATTTATAACAATAGCCATTGATGGAAGCCTGAATAAAATTCACCTTAATTTCTTTTACACAAACTTTATATTCTTTTCCTTGAATTTGAAAAAATCCACTATTATGGCTCCTCTCGATAATTTGAATGGAATGTAAATCTTCATCGAGCTTGATTTTGATTTGCATCCGCTGACGCCAATATCCAATATTGCCCCATATTGATTCATTTGAATTACTTTCAAATTGATGAGCCAAAAATGCACTCAATAGTATCGGTTTAGAAATAACTTCTCTTTCTTTTTGAATCCATTGAATAAGCTTGTCGGATTGATGATCACAAAATTTAGTATCGATTTTATTCTTTTGAAATTCCTTATTTTGCAATACACTCATCAAATAAGTGATATTGGTTTTTAAGCCGTGAATATGATAATGCTCCAAAGCTTGTAGCAGTTTCTTTCGTGCTAACTCTCTATCGGTATCAAAAGCAATTAACTTGCTTATCATTGGATCGAAAAAGCTTTTTATTTCAATTGGTTTATCAATTCCGCTGTCTACTCTTATGCCTTCGCCTTGCGGCTCTTGATACAATGTCAGAAAACCCGGTGAAGGAAGGAAATCATTTTCAGGATCTTCTGCGTAGATACGTGCTTCTATCGCGTGGCCATTTTGCTTTACATCGCTTTGCGAAAAGCCTAATTTATTTCCTGCTGCAACCAACAATTGTTCGCGAACAATATCAATTCCTGTTACCATTTCCGTTACCGGATGTTCTACCTGAACGCGCGTATTCATTTCCAGAAAATAATAATTCAACTTATTATCGACTAAAAATTCGATGGTTCCAGCATTGTCATATCCAATGGCTTTGGCAATTTTCACGGCTTCGGCACCCATTTTTTCACGCACTTCAGGCGTCAATGATAGAGAAGGAGATTCTTCGATTACCTTTTGGTACCGGCGTTGAATTGAACATTCGCGCTCGTAAAGATGCACTACGTTTCCGTGTTTATCGCCCATAACCTGAATCTCGATATGACGTGGATTCTCAACGTATTTCTCAACAAAAACCTCACCATCACCAAAATAGGCTTTTGCTTCGCGGCATGTCGCTTCAATCGTTGCTTTTAGATCTTTCCAATCGTTCACAATGCGCATTCCTTTTCCGCCACCACCGGCCGCAGCCTTCACCAAAACAGGCAACTCAATAGATTTAGATGCTTTTAGCAGATGGGTCAAGTCACCCGTATGTGCTTTGGTCATTGGAATTTTCAAAGTTTCAACAAAGGCACGGGCTTCGATTTTATTGCCCATCAATTGAATGGCGTTTACTGAAGGGCCAATAAAAATGATTCCTGCTTTTTCGCAAGCGGTGACCAATTTTGGATTTTCAGCTAAAAAGCCATAACCCGGGTGAATGGCTTCGCAATTTGCTTCTTTTGCCAGCGCGATGATTTTATCGATATTCAAATATGTTTCGGCCAAAGCAGTATCGCCAATGCAATGAGCTTCATCAGCCATTCGAATGTGCATACTATCGGCATCGACTTTGGAATAAACAGCAACCGTTTGTATTCCCATTTTTTTGGCCGATTTGATGATTCGAACTGCAATCTCGCCTCGGTTGGCTATTAATATTTTATTGAAAATTTTCATTTCTTAGTCTTAATGTCAATATGTCCCTTCGTCTCTGTTTCCCTTTGTCTATTCGTCCCTAATCCACCCAATTAGGTTTACGCTTTTCCAAAAAGGCTGACATTCCTTCCTGTCCTTCTTCCGATGCACGGATATCAGCTATCATTTTAGCGGTATAACCAATGGCTTCTTGTAAAGTGAGTTTGTTGGAAATATCATAGATTAAATTTTTGCAGTGACTCATTGCTTTTGGACCACTTGTTTTTAATAAGGCAATTACCTCTTCCAAATATTCATCCAATTTATCTCCGGGCAATGATTTATTTACCAAACGGTGATAAGCAGCTTCTTCTCCTTTGAATCTTTTGCCTGTCAACATCAATTCTTTGGAACCATATTCACCAACCCTTTTGGTAACATAAGGAGAAATGCAGGCAGGTACTATTCCTATTTTTACTTCGCTTAATGAGAAGGTTGTATTTTCATCGGCATAAGCAAAATCACAGGCAGCAAGTAAGCCGTTGGCTCCTCCAATTGCAGCGCCGTGAATTAAGGCAATGGTTGGTTTTGGGCAAGTATATATTTCGTAGAAACAATTGGAAAGATTTAAGCTTTCGGCAAAATTATCCTTATAAGAGTATTTGGCAACATTGCGCATCCAGTTTAAATCGGCACCGGCACAGAATGATTTTCCTCTTCCTCGTAAAACAACTATCCTAACTTCATCCAATGTTTTAATTTCTTTAAACATTTCGATAAGTTCAGCAATCATTATTTCGTTAAAAGCATTGTGGATTTCGGGTCGGTTGAGCCAGATTGTGCCCACTTCGTTTTTTATTTCCAGTTGGATGGTTTCAAAATTCTTCATGATGAACTAATTCAATTTAGATTTTTCAATTATTTCTTCAACTACTCCAGGATCGAGCAAAGTACTTGTATCGCCAAAGTCGGCATAATCGTTAGAAGCTATTTTTCTTAAAATTCTTCGCATTATTTTACCCGAACGTGTTTTAGGTAATCCACTTACTATCAATACTTTATCTGGCTTTGCAATTGGACCGATAATATTATTTACTCCAATCTTTATACTTTTAATTATTCCTTCTTCACTTGTTGTTTCGTCCATCTCGTTGCAAACAACATAGGCATATATTCCCTGACCTTTAATCTTGTGAGGATAACCAACTACTGCCGATTCAACAACACGAGGATGTTCATTAATTGCATTTTCAACTTCGGCTGTACCCATTCGATGACCAGAAACATTTATTACATCATCAACTCGTCCTAAAATTCGATAATAGCCATCCTCATCACGTTTGACTCCGTCACCGGTGAAATAACAATTTCTGTAAGTATCAAAATATGTTAACCTAAATCGCTCATGATCACCATAAAGTGTCCGAGCCATTCCAGGCCAAGGAAATTTTATACATAAATTTCCTTCAACACTATTCCCTTTTAATTCCTTGCCTTCCTTATCTAAGATGATTGGTTGAATTCCGGGTAAAGGTAAAGTAGCATAAGACGGCTTTGTAGGAGTAACACCGGCTAAAGGACTAATTAAAATTCCGCCGGTTTCGGTTTGCCACCACGTATCAACAATAGGGCATTTGTTTTTACCGATATGATCGTGATACCAATGCCATGCTTCTTCATTGATTGGTTCTCCTACGGTTCCTAATACTTTTAAGCTTTTCATTGCTCTGTTTTCGACAAATTTATTACCTGAGGCCATTAAAGCACGAATGGCAGTTGGAGCAGTATAAAATTGATTTACTTGATGTTTTTCCACAATATCCCAAAATCGACCGGCATCCGGCCAAGTCGGAATACCTTCAAACATCAAAGTAGTTGCTCCGCTGAGAAGAGGGCCATACACAATATACGAATGCCCGGTAATCCATCCAATATCTGCCGAGCAGAAAAAAACATCACCTTGACTATACTGAAAAACATTTCTGAAAGTATATGCCGTATAAACCATATAACCTCCGGTAGTGTGCAATACTCCTTTTGGTTTTCCCGTTGATCCTGAGGTATATAGAATAAATAATGGATCTTCCGCATCAAGAACTTCCGCAGTATTTTCAGTTGAAATTCCTTCACAAATTTCATCCCACCAAAGGTCTCTGCCAATTTTCATTGAAATTTTTTCACCTGTTCTTTTCTTAACAATAACCTTTTCAACAGAATCGCATTTTTGTAATGCTTCATCAACGATAGATTTTATCGGAATCGTTTTTGTTCCACGAAAACCACCATCAGTTGCGATAACAACTTTTGCCTGAGCATCGATAATTCTATCTGCCAATGACGTACTTGAAAACCCAGCAAAAATAATACTATGAATTGCGCCAATTCTTGCACACGATAACATGGCAATTGCCAATTCAGGAATCATTGGCATATAAAGAGCAACTCTATCGCCTTTCTTTACGCCCAATGAAAGTAAGACATTTGAAAACTGCTTTACTTTTTCAAACAATTGACCATAAGTAAGAGTGACGCTTTCCTCGTCTGGATTATTTGGCTCCCAAACTATAGCTGCTTGATCTTTACGAGTAAAAATTTGTCGCTCGAAAATATTTTCTGTCAAATTTAATTTTCCTCCTTTAAACCACTCTATTTTAGGTTCATCGAAGTTCCAATCAAGAATATTGTCGCATTTTTTATGCCAAAAAAACTCCTCTGCTTGCTGACTCCAAAATTGTTCAGGGTTTACGACACTCTTTTGATATTCATGAAAATAACCACTTAAAGTCTTGATTTTGATAGCCATAATTAGTCGGTTTTGGTTTTTACTACATTCTAAAAATTCCGTATTTCGTTTCTTCCCACTTTTTACTTAACGACATTGCTATTCCCATTGCTAATACCTTTCTTGTATCAACAGGATCGATAATTCCATCGTCCCAAAGGCGAGCAGTACTATAATAGGCAGAGCCTTCGTGCTCGTATTTATCTAAAATAGACTTCTTTAATTGATCAATGTCTTCTTGTGGCATTTCTTGTCCGCGAGCTTTAAGCTGATCTTTCTTCACCTGTATTAAAACATTGGAAGCCTGCTCTCCTCCCATGACTGAAATTTTTGCATTGGGCCACATAAACAATAAGCGAGGATCGTAAGCGCGGCCAGCCATAGCGTAATTACCGGCTCCAAAAGAACCACCAAAAACAACCGTAAACTTAGGGACATTGGCATTGGCAACAGCATGCACCAATTTGGCTCCATCGCGTGCTATTCCTTTGTGTTCGTATTCTTTACCCACAATAAAACCGGTAATATTTTGCAGGAAAATAATCGGAATATTTCTACTCGTACAGAGCTCAATAAAATGGGCTCCTTTCAAAGCTGTTTCGGAGAATAAAACTCCGTTATTAGCTAAAATTCCAACCGGGAATCCCATGATATGAGCAAATCCGGTAATAATAGTCGGTGCATAGCGTGCTTTAAATTCCTGAAAACGACTGCCATCCACAATACGAGCAATTATCTCTCGTGCATCAACAGCCTTTTTTAAATCGACCGGAGCTATTCCGTACAATTCTTTTGGATCGTAATAAGGTTCTTCAACATCAACAATATCAATCTTTTGTTTTTCTTTATGTTCGAGTGTTTCAAAAATATTGCGACAAATAGAAATTGCGTGTCTATCGTCTTCAGCAAGATGATCAGCTACACCCGAAATACTTGTATGAACACCTGCACCTCCAAGTTCTTCCGCAGTAACTTCTTCGCCTGTTGCTGCTTTTACCAAAGGTGGGCCACCAATAAAAATAGTGCCTTGCTCCTTTACGATAATTGTTTCATCGCTCATAGCGGGAACGTAAGCTCCGCCTGCTGTGCAACTTCCCATTACAATAGCAATTTGGGGAATACCAGCTGCCGACATGCGTGCTTGATTGTAGAAGAATCGCCCAAAATCGAAACGATCGGGGAAAACATTCGCTTGGTCAGGCAGAAAAGCACCGCCTGAATCCACCATATATACACAAGGTAAATGGTTTTCCATAGCGATTTCTTGAGCTCGAACGTGTTTACGAATAGTCTCTTTTATATAGGTGCCGCCTTTTACCGTAGCATCGTTGGCAATGATGATAGATTCTTTGCCTTGAATAAGGCCAATTCCGGCAATGATGCCCGCCGACGGAAATTGATTTTCGTATAAACCATTAGCTGCTAATGTAGACAATTCCAAAAATGGTGTATTAGGATCAACCAAAAGATCAATCCGCTCTCGAGCCAATAGTTTACCTCTTTCTTTATGCTTTAGCACCGACCGATCATTTTCTCTATCAGTAATGGCAGCAGTTCTTTCGCGAAATATTTCCAATAAGCTCTTAAAAGCCTTATCATTAGCTTGGAAACTATCTGATTTTACGTCGATTTGTGATTTTATACGATACACGATAATTCTGTTTTAATTTCCTATCCAAATTGAGCGATCAAATGTAAAATATTTTCTTATGCTTGCATAATTAATAATATATCGATTTTCTTCTAAATATTAGACGATATTAAATCGAATTTTTCCATTCATTGAGTGTAAAAGTCGCATCTAGGCGCACCCCTTTTTCTGTCTGCTTTATACTGCAACATTCATTAAATATATCATGCTCGAAAAAGAGTGTGTAATCATTCTCAATGGCATCTTTAAAAAAGGCCTTCTTATCTTCTAGCGTAATTAGTGGTCGTGTATCATAAGCCATTATCCAAGGTAAAGGAATATGAGTGGTTGATGGTAATAAATCGGCCATGTATACTAAAGTTTGTCCTTTGTAATTTATGTGCGGAATAATTTGACCATCGGTATGGCCATTAAATATTTTCAATTTAAATCCAGGATAAATCTCGCCTTCTTTTTCAATCACATGCAACTGGCCGCATTCCTGAATTGGGATAATGTTTTCCTTTAAAAAACTTGCTTTTTCACGATTATTTGGATTAATAGCCCAAGCCCATTGTGCTTTACTTACCCAATATTTGGCATTTTTAAAGGCGGGAATTAATTCCGTTTTATCATTATTCCATTTAATAGAGCCGCCTGAATGATCAAAGTGTAAATGGGTAAGTACCATATCTGTAATATCATCGCTTGTAAAACCGTGCTTTGCCAGCGATTTCTCAAGAGTATCATCGCCATGCAAATGAAAATGCCCTAAAAACTTGGCGTCTTGCTTATCACCTATTCCATTATCGATTAATATTTTTCTATCGCCATCAACTATTAATAGGCAACGCATTGACCATGAGCAAAGGTTATTTTCATCAGCAGGATATACTTTCGACCACATGGATTTTGGAACCACGCCAAACATTGCGCCTCCATCGAGTTTAAAATTTCCGGTTGGTATGCTGTAAATTTCCATATTCTTTGTTTTAAATGTCAAAGATAGAGATTGCATTTTAAAATATTAAACATTGATTTGATGAGATTGTTAAAGAATATGAAAAACTTAAGATTGCCACTATAAATCTAACAAATCAAATATCATTTAAAGCTATTTTTAGGGCATTAAAAACCCATTAAAACATAAAAACCTGGTGTATTTTATGAATTAAATAAATCTTATTAGAAATAAAATAAATGGCGATGAAAAATAAATTATCACTATTGTTTTACACTGCTGACCGACTAAGTTTACATTTTTATTGCGTATCCATCCGACCAACTACACCCGCTATTTCTTGGGAGAGAGTTGTAAATTTTGCGGCAACAGGTCTGCGAGTTTATTTACAGGATAGTCTGGGATTACTTCGAGCACCTTCTTGAG
>JAQIBR010000156.1 GCA_027858955.1 Bacteroidales bacterium | reverse complement strand
ATGCAACACAGGGTTTCCCGCACGAGCGGGATGCAAGCACGTTTCACTTCACCCTGTGCTAATACATTTCGGAGCTTTGCCCCTACTTATATCAATAATGCAAAGAATAATTTGTTGGGTGAAAAGAATTATCTTTGAAATACAACTTTGAATCCCAAAGGGATGAAAGGTAAAAGCACAGGCTGAAGTTCCATTTTTTCAGAACGTAAGCCTGTGGCTCAGATAATTGATTTTTGAAGGGCTGAAAGTCCGAAACGTAAAATATAAAACAATAGTAAGTATTGCAATCTGCATATCAAAATATTATGCGTTAAGTTAAAATCAGAATTATTCTTATTCAAAATTTACCAAAAACAACCAACTATTCATCCTGAAAGGATAGTTAAATTCAGCCCAAGATATCATCTTGGGAAAATAAATTAATCGTAAAAATACGTCCTGAAAGGACAGCTAAATTAAACTGACCAGAATATGATTGCGGAAATTGTTTATTGGCATTCAGGCTTTTCCGTTTTTGGTAGATTTTATGTTGCTATTCATGTATACAATATTTTATCCTTTAAAAAGATGATAAGGTGATTATCCTTCAGTACTTTAATTGCCCTTTCAGGGTGCAAAAGGAGGTCTTCAAATTTTCTACCCAAGACGATGCCTTGGGCTAAATTCAATTGGGCTTTCAGCCTAAAAAATAAATTCGCATATTTCAATACAGCTGGTTGAAAATCAGTTATGGGAAAAAATAGTATTTATTATATTCAGAATATCAAAATGTTATGTGTTAAGTTGACGCGTATGCATCGTAGGGCTCAACCCTTTATCTATTGGGCTCCTTAAACATGAAAGCAAATGGAATGGCAAGCATAGCAAAAACAGGTGCTAATTGAAAAACACTTTCTATACCAATTCTATCAGACAACCACCCGACAAATAAGGCAGCTAGTGCACCTAATGCAAAGTTTATCGTCATATATACCCCATTGGTAAAACTCGGTCTTTCAGCATTTTTTTCTTGAACCATTGCTAAGAGCACCGGTCCTGAACCAAAAATAAAAAATCCTACTAAACTTAGCATAACAATGTTAAATACTCCGCTTGCATTATTATATCCAAGCATTAAAACAGGTGTAACCAGAGCTATGATAATCAGTGTGTTTCGTCTGCCAATTTTATCGGAAATACCTCCGGCAACAAGACTTCCTGCGGCTCCAGCAAGTTCTAATATCGATAAGGAATATGCCGCAACCCATAAAGATTCACCTTGAGATGTTAGATAAACAGGCAGAAAAGTAATTAATAAACCACGCATTAATCCTCTGGTAAACGAATAACCGGTTAATACAAGAAAGAATCCTTTTAACTCTATTAAAGTTTGCTTAATATTAAGATTTGCCGGCGGCTTTTTAAAATCAACATCTTTCAATTTTCGTAAACGATAAAACAATATAATGGATGCTAAAACACCTGCAGGAATAAGACGATAGGTATTTTCTAAGCCCCACCAAGAAACAGCAGAAACAATTACTATTGGACCAATTGCACGAGCCAACTCGCCGGCAACCATATAAAAACTCATTCCTAAACCCGTTTTGTCGCCAGCCACTTTACGAATTAAAACAGGTCCCGGGACATGAAAAAAAGCGGAACTAATTCCCGTAATAAACAATAAAACAGCCAATTGCGCAAAGCTTGAAGTCAGTCCAATCAAACTCATACTAATGGCCGTAATTGCAGGAGTTAGAATAATAAAATAGCGGAGTTCTTTTTTATCAACCAAAATACCGATAAATGGATTTAATAGAGCGGCTAAGCGTTGAATTACAGTTAATATTCCGATTAGAAAGAAATTGAGACTTAGTTTCTCCATTAAAAGCGGCATTAATGGAGCTAAAAACGATGAATATATATCGTGCAATAAATGAGCTGCAGAAATATCGGCAACTTTGGAAAAATGAAATTTTGTCTTACTCAAGATTCATAATTTTAGATGCAATTTTACGGTTTTTTAGTGAGTTGAAAAGAAAGGGCTTAAAGATTGCAGAAATCTTATTTTTCCTAACTTTGCGGTTTTCAAATAAAACACAATGAAAATCTCGGTAGAAATTAGCTATTATCCTTTACGCGAAGAATACATTCCACCAATATTAGGATTTATCGATAGATTAAAATCTTACTCAGAACTACAAATAAGAAGTAACGGAATAAGCACACATATTTTCGGGAATTATAAACAAGTAATGAATGCATTAACTATTGAAATAGAAAAATCATTCGAAATACCCGCTTCTGTTTTTGTATTAAAAATCATCAATTCTGATTTGCAGATTTATTCCAATTCCAATGAATGAACTAATAGAATTTCTGATACAACCCTATCAATCAGCAAGTACTTTCAATATTATTCTTGAATTTTTGGCTGCTCTTTTTGGTGTATTGAGTGTGTTTTATGCCAGAAAAGAAAATATTCTTGTTTTTCCAGCTGGAATCATCAGCACTGCAATTTATGTCTGGCTGCTATCGCAATGGAGTTTATATGGCGATTTGATTATCAATATTTATTATACTTTGATGAGTATTTACGGTTGGTATATGTGGAGCAAAGTGATTGATGATCAACAAAATCGCATTGTCATTAGCAGAACTAATACAATAGATAAACTAAAAGCCATCGGTATATTTATTTTTACATCAGCATTTGTAATAATAGTTTATCGTTATTACGATGTAATGCCTTCACATTTAGGTTTTTCCGAAAGCGTAAATTTTGCGTTTGAACATCTATTCTCAGGAAGCTTAGTAGATTTCAGAACGGCAACGCCCTTTCTCGATACCTTTACTACCGGGATTTTCTTTGCAGCAATGTGGTTAATGGCAAATAAAAAAATTGAAAATTGGACTTTATGGATTATTGGTGATGTAGTTTCTATTCCACTCTATTTTGTGAAAGGATATGGATTCACAGGTATACAATACGCAATCTTTTTGGTATTGGCAATTATGGCATATTTAAGTTGGCGGAAAAAAATAGAAAATCAAGAAAATATGCAGCGCGATGTTTAAGAAAATCGCAATAATAGGACCTGAATCTACAGGTAAAAGTAAATTGGCAGAAGATCTGGCTGCTTATTATAATACTGTTTATGTGCCAGAATTTGCGCGAGATTTTTTATCAGGTTTAGGAAGGACATACAATCAAAACGATCTGCTTCAAATTGCAAAAAAGCAACAAGAAAGCATTCTATTTTATCAATTCAAGGCAAATGATTATTTATTTGTTGATACTGAGATGATTGTTATAAAAATCTGGAGTGAATTTAAGTATAAAATAGTTCATCCTTGGATAATTAGCGAATTGAAAAAGCAGGATTTTAACCTGTATTTATTATGCGATATTGACGTGGAATGGGAATATGATCCACTACGAGAACATCCACGGCATCGCGAACGTTTATTAAAACTCTACGAAAACGAGCTTGAAAAGAGAAAATTTCCTTTTATTAAAATCAGCGGCTTAGGGAAACAACGAACACTGAATGCTATCAAGGCAGTTGATGATTTTTTCGAAGAATAATATTGTTTTTTATGCGAATCTAATTCTATTGGTGAGAATCAGCTAAGATTCACCTAGTATTGTTAAAATCGAAGTCGGCTAATTCGTTATTTGATGAGCTGGAATATCTTTTTCGCCTTATAAAGAATGAGCAATACCTTAACAATATTAAATTTAAAAATAGTTTAGACTAGTTGTTTCATAAATAATCCCGTTAGGGATTTAATATTTATAGAAAGTAATTCAAATCTATTCTTTTGTCCCTTTAGGGACAATATATTATTATTCTATAAGTTAAAAACATATTTATAATTAAATGTCGTATCAAATTTATTATTGTTTTTGATTATTTCGTACCTAGAGGCACTTGATTTATGCTGTCTTTAATTTTTCTATAAATATTCTGTACCTAAAGGTACAAATGAATTATTTCAATTAAAAATGAACTCAGCACATCTTTTACTGAAATAGCCTTAGAGTTATTCTATTATTTTGATACTGAATAGTTACCTTTAAACAAAGGAATCTTTACTTTTGCAAAAAATACTAATATGTCCATCACCGAAAATTTATTAAAAATCAAAAACGAGCTTCAGGAAAATGTAAAACTAGTTGCTGTTTCTAAAACAAAACCTGAAGCTGACATTATAGAAGCATACAATTCCGGTCATAAAATTTTTGGCGAAAACAAAGTGCAGGAATTAGTCGATAAACACGAAAAACTTCCAAAAGATATAGAATGGCATTTTATTGGACATTTGCAAACCAATAAAGTGAAATATTTAGCTCCATTTGTTCATTTAATTCATGGAGTAGACAGCTTAAAATTATTGAAAGAAATAAATAAGCAAGGAGCTAAAAATGACCGAATTTTAAGCTGCTTATTGCAATTTCATATAGCAACTGAAGATGCTAAATTCGGTTTACATAAAGAAGAAGCATTTGAACTATTACAAAGTGCAGAGTTTCAAAACTTAAAAAATGTGCAGATAGTTGGCGTAATGGGAATGGCGACCTATACTGATGATGAAAATCAAATTCGTGAAGAATTTGCAAACCTAAAAAGCTATTTTAACGAGATCAGAGATAATTTTATAACTGGTGATTATTTTAATGAAATCTCTATGGGAATGTCAGCCGATTATAAAATTGCCATCGAAGAAGGAAGCACATTGATTAGATTGGGAAGTTCTGTTTTTGGGATAAAATTTTATACCAAATTCTAGAAAACCGCACATTCTTTTTGCTTTTTCCGAAATAGAAAATTCGAATTTTCACTACTGTTAGTCGATTAACATCACTAGGTCAAAGGTTTACAAAGCTGCTAAATATGCTATGTAAGCATATCAATTTAAATTCTTTCTAAATTATCAATAGCTTGATAAATAACGCTTTTGCCGAAAAATAATGTGACAAATTTTGCTTAATTTCGCATCAAAATATTTAAACATTATACAAATGGCAAAAATAAAAGGAGCAATTGAAGTAGATGTAGAAAAGTGCAAAGGCTGCGGTGTTTGTATCCCTGCTTGTCCTACAGATGTAATTTTGCTGGCAAAAAACGTGAACGGAAAAGGTTACCATTATGCTTATATGGAAAATCCTGAAGCCTGTATTGGTTGTGTTAATTGTGCAATTGTATGCCCCGATGGAGTAATTTCTGTTTACAAAGTAAAAGTTGCTTAATAATTAAAAATATTAAAAAATAAATAAGATATGAGTGAAATAAAATTAATGAAGGGAAACGAAGCTATAGCTGAAGCCGCAATTCTTGCCGGTTGTGATGCTTACTTTGGTTACCCTATCACTCCTCAATCAGAAGTCATTGAATATTTAATGGTTGAACGACCTGAAGATCGTACAGGCATGATTGTTTTACAAGCCGAAAGCGAAATAGCTGCAATTCATATGGTATATGGTGCTGCTGGAGCTGGAAAAAAAGTTATGACATCCTCCTCCAGTCCAGGAATTAGTTTAAAACAAGAAGGAATATCCTATATCGCTGCAGCTGAATTGCCTTGTTTAATTGTAAATGTAGTTCGTGGCGGCCCAGGTTTAGGAACTATTCAACCTTCTCAGGCTGATTATTTCCAATCAACTAAAGGTGGCGGACATGGCGATTATCGACTTATTGTTCTTGCACCTGCTTCAGTTCAGGAAATGGCTGATTTTGTAGAAGATTCTTTCAAACTGGCTTTTAAGTACAGAACTCCTGTAATGATTTTATCTGATGGTGTTATCGGACAAATGATGGAGAAAGTAATTATGCCCGAGCAAATGCCTCGTTTAACTGATGATGAAATACTTGAACGCTATGGCGATTGGGCTAATACCGGTAAAACAAAATTACGCGAAAGAAACATAATAACTTCTTTAAATCTGGATTCTAATGTGCAAGAAGCACACAATATAAAACTTCAGGCAAAATATAGCCAAATAGAAGAAAACGAAGTTCGTTACGAAGCAATAAATTGCAATGATGCAGAATATATCATTGTTGCTTATGGTTCGAGCGCTCGAGTAGCACAAAAATCAATGGCCATGGCACGTGCAAAAGGAATTAAAGTGGGTATCTTTCGTTTAATCTCTCTTTTCCCCTTCCCAAAGAAAGAAATCAATGCTCTTGCCGACAGAGTAAAAGGATTTTTAGCTGTTGAAATGAGTGCAGGACAAATGATTGAAGATGTGCGTCTTGCCGTTAACGGAAAAGTTCCTGCCGAACATTATGGTCGTTACGGTGGTGTTATTCACTCTCCAGAAGAAGTACTCGCTTCTCTTGAGAATAAAATTATTGGAGGTTAAACTATGGATATAAAAGATATTATTAAACCCGAAAATTTAGTCTATAAAAGGACTGAATTAATGACCGATAAAGCTTTGAGTTATTGCCCGGGTTGTGGTCATGGTACAGCTCATAATATTACGATGGAAGTCATTGAAGAAATGGGCATATGGGAAGATACAATAGGTGTTGCACCAGTTGGCTGTTCTGTATTAGCTTATGAATTTATGAATATAGATATGACTCAGGCTGCTCACGGTAGAGCACCAGCAGTTGCAACTGGTATTAAAAGAGTTTGGCCCGACAAATTTGTTTTTACTTATCAAGGAGATGGCGATTTAGCTGCCATTGGTGGCAATGAAACTATTCATGCATGTAACCGTGGTGAAAATATTGTAATTATTTTTATAAACAACGGTATCTATGGTATGACGGGAGGACAAATGGCACCCACAACTTTGCCTGGAATGAAATCATCAACTTCACCATATGGTAGAGATATATCGACAATGGGTCATCCGTTAAAAATGACCGAGTTAGTAGCGCAATTGCCTGGTACTTATTTTGTAACTCGTCAAGCAGTTCATACTCCAAATGCTGTTCGCAAAGCAAAGAAAGCTATTCGAAAAGCTTTTGAAATTCAAAAAGAGAAAAAAGGATTGGCCTTCATAGAAATTGTATCGAACTGTAACTCCGGTTGGAAGATGGAACCAGTAGATTCAAATAACTGGATGGTTGATAATATGTTTCCTTATTTCCCTCTAGGAGATATTAAAGTAAATGGTGAACTAGTTAAATAATCTTTCAAAAATTAAGTATTATGACTGAAGAAATGATTATTGCAGGTTTTGGTGGACAAGGAGTCCTTTCAATGGGGAAAATTCTTGCCTATTCTGGAATTATGCAAGACCAAGAAGTTAGCTGGATGCCTTCTTACGGCCCTGAAATGCGTGGTGGAACAGCAAATGTTACCGTTATCGTTAGTGATGAAAGAATTAGTTCGCCCGTTTTAACAAATTTCGATACTGCTATTATCCTCAATCAGCAATCGATGGATAAGTTTGAGAATACGGTTAAACCCGGCGGAGTACTTTTATATGATCCTAACGGAATTTTAAAACATCCAACACGTACTGATATTAAGATTTATACTATTGATGGAGCAAAATTAGCTTCTGAAATGGGAAATCCTAAAATATTCAATATGATAGTTTTAGGTGCATTTATGCAAGTAAAGCCTATCGTAAAACTTGAAAATGTTATTCGCGGATTAAAAAAATCACTACCTGAAAGACATCATAAATTGATTCCTTTAAATGAGGATGCCATAACGATGGGAATGAAGAATGTAGTTGCGAAATAAATTTTTTGATCTTATACAAGATGGTGATTCTTAGGAGTTATCATCTTTTTTTGTACTTATTTTCAACTACACAACCTTTCCTTTGTGATACCTTTGTGAATTACTTTGTGCGACTTCGTGGTTATTTTTTTACCACAAAGGAAACACTAAGGAAATCACGAAGGCACACTAAGTTTTTTTTGCATTTATTGCGCATTCCTTTGCATTCTTCGCGCTTGAGTGGATTTAATAAAAAAATTAACCCTTTATTTTTATAAGCCCTTCACTAATGTAGTTTTGTATTTTAGCCAAAAATTATCAGAATGAAATTTATCGAAAATTATAAAACTAAATTAAAGAAAAAGACAAAGTGGAGCTGGGCAAGCGATATCCTATTTTTATTGCTGATTATTGCCTTGATTTTTCCGGCAACGCGAACTCCTTTGGTTGTATTTCTTAAAAGAGCAACTCTATTTGGGCCTTCTGTTTCAGAGAATGATAATTTTGGAAAACTAAGCTCAAACGATTTGCAATGGACCTTTCTAAATGATAAAAACGAAAGCGTTCGTCTTTCTGATTTAACGGACAAACCAATATTTATTAACATTTGGGCAACCTGGTGCGCACCTTGCATTGCTGAAATGCCATCAATAGAAAAACTATATATTGATTATAAAGATGATGTTCATTTTGTAATTGCAACTTATGAAGACAAATCATTAGTGGATGCTTTTTTACAAAAACAGAATTTAAATCTTCCTGTTTATAGAAATCAGACAAAAGAACCTCTACTCCTACATTCAAAAACGATTCCTGCCACTTTTATTCTAAATACAAAAGGAGAAATTATTGTAAGTGAAAAAGGTACCAGTAATTGGAA
>JAQIBR010000112.1 GCA_027858955.1 Bacteroidales bacterium | reverse complement strand
TGATAATTCCTGATTTACAATCAGGAAAAAATCAGAGCCAATTTTGGGAATCCAGTTAAAGCGAAAATTAAGCAATACTTCTTCCTCTTCGCTATTCCACTGTCCAAAAATTCCGCTATTCAATTTTGGGCTATAAGCATAAGAGACTCGGGCATTAATTTCAGTGGCTGTAGCATCGCCTTGTGATAAATAAAGATAATTTCTAGACCAGCTACCTGATAGATTCCAATGCTTGCTGGCATTCCAGGTTAATCCACCATAGATTGATTTTCGTGTTCCTGTATAAAATTCTCCACTGCTAGCATTGATCCTGGCGGATATAGCGCGTCCACTATAAGTTCTAAATTGAACCTCCATACGGTTGTCCCAATAATCACCTACAGGAATGCTAATAGTATCTAATATTTCGAAACTTTCTGTTAGACGATCAAAATTATGTTGGACGTTAAATTCAATAAATTCGCCACTTTTAAACATAATACCCATTGGACGCCATTCGTAATTAATACTTTCTAATTCGTTAGTCGTACTATTCAAATAGTAGGAAACTTCTACTGGCTTTATCTGAAGATTTCTGGCAAAACCCAAAAATTTTGGACGTGGATTAAACTGAACCTCAGCTCTATATCTTCTCGCATTAGTACGACGGATATAGCCCATTTCAGGATTAAAGTTGGCTTGCACATCGTTAAGGCCTAAGTCTATTTCTACCCAATCGTTAGGGAAAGAAAGTGAGATGTCGTAAGCAGTATTATCCTTATTCTCGGAATCACTGGTAATGGTCTGCGCTGCACTTGTGCTAAAAATAAGATTTTTATCACCTAAAAATGTATTCGTTGAGTATTTAAAGTCAGCACCAAAAACAAAGTTATGATGCCCGTTTTGAACTTTCGAAGTAGCAATAATACCTATTGAGCTTTGTTTCCAAATATCCTGACTCACTCTTAAAACCGAGAAATTGGTTGTTGGGACAGAGTCTATTTCGGTGGTTTGAATATTTAAAAAACCAATATTTGTTTTATTTTGCTTGCCGAAAATACGAGCTCCTACAATAATCGGGACTTCTTGTTCGGTATCGCTATCATTACCAATTCTTCTAGAATAGAATAATTGATTGCCTCTACCTGCATTCATTTCAAATTGATTGCTCCCCTCAAGGAAGAATTCTCGCTTTTCGCGATAGTATAAAGAGAAACGAGATAGGTTTATTTTTGCCTGGTCGTCTTCCACTTGGCCAAAATCGGTTTTCGCTGTTAAATTAAGCTTTAAAGTTGGGGTGATATCTATATTTACATCACCACCATAATTATAAATAAACTCTGTTTTTTCGCCACTAACTTTTTCAAGACCGGTGGTAACATAGGGTTTAATTTCAATTTTTTCTTTGGCTTTAATGTTTTTCAATCCATTTAGTTTTCCTGCTTGAGAGATTTTTTCTACATCGAATTGTCTTCCCCATCCTTTCCATAGTACCTGCTCTCTGTTATGTCGAATATTTCGCTCAACATTTAAAGCCCAAACTTGCTCCTCCTGATTTGGGAATTTCAAGGTAGAAAAAGGAATCTCAAATTCGGCAAACCATCCTTTATCGGTTATTGTTGTAGCCACATCCCAAATGCCATTCCAGCTTCTATTAAAACCAGCCCCTTCATCAGAAACCATTACATCCGCTCTTGCACCATTGGGATTGGTTACAAATAAATAACCATTTCTGTTATCATTAAAAGGACTAAAAATAATTTCCACATTGTCATCGCTCCGCCAATTAAAATCTCGATTCATTTTACTAGCACGTATCTTGCTGGGGTCGGTTTCATAAGCCCAAACTCCAATATACATTTTGTTTGTGGTATAAATAATAGCGACTTCAGTTTTTTGAGTAGCAGGTTTTCCTTCTTCCATTTCGCGTTGAGTAAAATCGGAGATACGCATCGCTTTATTCCATACATCTTCATTAAGTTGGCCGTCTAATTTTATTTTAACATTGGTATAATAGGCAGTTAAAGTATCAGAATTAGCACCAATTGATAATAATGGGAAAAGAAAAGTTATTAGCAAGGAAAATTTCCAAAGTTGTTTGTGCATTATACGAATTTTCGGTTTTGGTTATACGATGTAAAAATAGTTTTTTTTCGATAAATTATATTTATAATAATCCAAAGGGTTTATAAATTATCTATTTTATAGCTCAGTTTATTTTATTAAAGACCTAAACCTAAAGCATTTATTGTAATAATGTAATAGATTAAACATTATAAACGCTTTCCGTTTTTAGTCTACATCATCTTCCATAAAAGAAATACACTAGAAATTAGGCTCATCGAAATAGCTATCTTTTTAAATAATCCTTCAGGAATATATTTATTCAATCGTTTTCCAAAGAAAGAACCAAGGTAAAGGATTGGTAAAAACATCAAGGTCATTTTGAAAATCTCTGGAGTAAGCATATCTAAAACAAAGATTCCAAAAATTGCAACAGCAGTTGTTACAATATTAAACCAGGCGAATATCTCCCGGAATTGCTGATTATCAACTTTAACAGCATTTAGAAATAAAGCCATTGGAGGGCCGCTAACTGAGATGCTTCCAGTTAAAAAGCCACACAATGCACCGGCAATCTTAATATTTAATCTCGTTTGCTTAATCGTGTATTTAACACCAATAAGGGTGATAATTGACAGAAGAATGAAAAAGACTCCCATTACATAAATTAGAATATCACCGGCAATATATTTAAGCGCTAGAGTTCCTAGAATAGCGAAAAAAGCACCATAATAAATCAATGTTCTAAATTGATTATCAACCAGTTTCCTGTCTTTTTTTTGAAGTACAATGATAGTTGATGCAAATAAATTGCAAAGCAGAAGAATAGGGATTATCTCCTGGGGAGTATACCAAAACAACAAAGGAGGCAAAGAGACTAATGCAAAACCAAAACCAGTTAATCCTTTAATTAGAGATGCGACGATTATGATCAATAATATCCAAACAATTTCCATTTCTTATTATTTAATGATTTGTGATGCTCATCAAAGTGAGACATTGAGGATTGGTTCTGCAAATTATCAAACAGCTAGAAAATGTGTAGCAAAACTACAATATAATATTCAATGCAAGTGGAAGTTTATTGTCGATTCAGTATCAAACTACAATTGGTATAATACTATCGTTAGCAAATAGATTTCTCTCTTCGATCGAAATGAGGGCTCTTTTTAGTATTCCAAAAGTCTTGCAGTAAAAAAAAGTGCTGCATCCAAACGGAAACAGCACTTTTATATAATTTGAAAATTGCTTAGTTAAAGATATAACGTATACCAAATTGCATTTGCCATTTCGAAGCAACAGAGAAATCATCAATATAAGTTTCCCTCAAGTTAGTATCGAAATTGAAATAAGGTACATTGTTTGCATCAAGTCCTGTAAATGTAATTGGGTTGTATGTACGGGCAAATTGACGAACGCCCCATACTGAACCAAACAGATTACCAAAATTCATTATATCAAAAGAAAGTTGTATGGTGTGTTTCTTTCCCTTTACATCGAAATTGAAATCTTGCATAATGCGTAAGTCCATTTGCATAAACCAAGGCAAAGAAGCGCCATTTCTTTCTGCGTAATCACCGCGACGAGTACTAAGGTATGGATCTTGCTCGATAAATGCATTCAAAGCTTCCCACTGTGCATCTGCATTAGCAGCTTCAATACCACCACCATCAACTACAGTTCCGAAGTTAATGTCATTTGAATGTGCAGGTACATAAAGCAAGTCGTTATTCAAAATTGCATCTTGATTTAAGTCACCGGCATAAGTATAAGAATATCGATTTCCTTGTCCAGCTTCAATAAATAAAGCAAAAGAAGAAGCCATAGATTTATAACTTTTTTGATACATCCAGCTAGAAATCATACGGTGCTGTAAACCATAACGCGACCAGGAAAGTTGAGGGTCGTTTGGATTTCCAACTATTGGGTTACGCTGAAATGCATCGGCAGCAATTTCAGCAGGAATTGATGTATAATCTTTTGATTCCTGATAAGTATAAGCGAAATCTGCACGCAGACCAAAAGCAAATGATTTTTGTATTTTTCCAGTCAAACTGTACTGATATCCTTCTGCAACATTATCCATTACAATGGCCCCTGCTTCGAGGAATCCAATAGAATTAGGATCAGCAGAATAAATATTAGTTTCATTAAATCCACCAAATATTGCTCGACCATCCCCAGTTCCACTTAAGGTTTGAGATGGGGCTGACATATTGTAATTTCTATGAACTACAGCATTGATGTCTTTTCCGTAAATACCTTCAAAACCTGCTATCAGGCCATTACCCAAATTCCAGTCGGCAGCTAAATTGCTTTTCCATACTTGGGGGAAATGGAAATCATCGGATGTAGTATTAACTTGGAAAGCATATCCTGGGAAAATGCCGGGATTTGAAGCCTGATTGCCTAACCATACAAAAGGAATACGTCCAGTGAAAATACCTGTTCCACCACGAAAGCGAAGGCTGTTATCGCCTTTAGCATCGTAATTAAATCCGATACGTGGCGACCACATCAAGCGAGAGGAAGGCCATACAGAAGGATCAACAGTTACAGAGTTTCCGTTTTCATCAACGAATCCATCAAAATTAGCAGATTCTAAAGTAGCAGGAGATTCTGCAATCGTGTTTAAATACATTGGAGCATCAATACGTATGCCTGCAGTTATCAAAAGTTTGTCGTTCACTTCAAATTCATCTTGAAGATATACACCTATTTGAGCAACATCAACTTCCGCCATAGCAAAATTATTTTGCTGAGATGCAGCAACTTGAGCATTAAAGTCCATATCAGCAGAAGTAGTTGCTAAGAATTCATTAACTCCGCCAAAAAACATATGCCAAGGATAATAAAACAAGTTAAAGGAATTATTAAACTTAAAAATCTCAACATTGAAACCTGCAGTGACGGTATGCTTATTAGCATAATAGGTTAAGTTATCCATAAATTGGAATACATCCTGATCAAGCAAATTGTTAGTAGAGAACATTTCAGAGCCAGCAGTAATGGCTAAATTTCCATTAGCATCGAAAAGGTCGATAACAGGAAATGGAGCAGAATGAGGATCGCGTGTATCTCTGAAAGAAGTGTATCCAACCAATAATTTATTCGCGAATTTTGTTGAGAAAATAGAGTTTAATTCTCCAACAACTGAATGAATTTTGTTATTAATGGTATAGGAAGAATTTTCGAAAGGAAGACGAAAACTTGTGGGGCCACGACCAATAATTGCTTCAGGATGAGGAAGAATGTCTTTCCATGCATCGAGCATATTATATCGGATGGACAAGGTGTGGTTTTTAGCAATATTCCAATCTAATTTCGCTAAAAATTTATTGTTATATGTTTCGTGATTGTATCCTTGATAATCACCTGCATCATAACCCCATTCATTTAATAAATGAGCCTGAACTGCTTGAATATCTGCTTCCATTATGCTTGTTACGTTTGCGCCTGAGTTTGTTCCGTCATCGGCAACAAAACCGTGAGCCAACTGATCTCTGCGTTCAGCTTCAGCATTAATGAAGAAAAATAATTTATTTTTAATGATGGGTCCGCCAACACTAAAGCCCGATTGGCTAGTGTTATAATCAAGATTTGGAACATCAACTCCGCTTACCTTGCTACCTATCATATTTTCATTTCTCATAAAAGTATAAACCGTAGCTTTAAATTCGTTAGTTCCCGATTTGGTAACTGCATTTATTCCGGCACCTGTAAATCCACCTTCGCGAACATCAAAAGGAGCCAAAGAAACCTGAATTTGCTCTATAGCATCTAAAGATACTGGTTGTGCATCTGCTTGTCCACCTGGAGTAGCATAATCCAATCCAAATGAGTTGTTAAAAATAGACCCATCTAGTGAAAAGTTATTGTACAACTTATTACGACCACCAAAACTATTTCCATCAGATTGAGGTGTAAGTCGAGTAAGATCTCCCGAACTACGTGAAATACTTGGCAAACTCTGAATTTGTTTGCTGTTGATGTTTGTCATAGCGCCAGTTTGATCAGCATTCAATTCGTCTTCTTCTTTAGCCAATACTTCATATTCAGCTAAATCTGTAGCGATTGGGTTTAATGTAATTAGAACATTGGAAGTATTGTTCAACTGAAGGTAAATACCGGTTTCCTCGGCATTTTGAAATCCAACGAATGAAACTACTACTTTGTATGGCCCGCCAACACGCATATTACGAATGTTAAAATCGCCATCATCCATGGTTGTGGTGCCGTATTGGGTGCCAGATGGCGTGTGGATAACCACCACATTTGCCATAGGAACAGCTTCTCCTGCATCGTCAATTACTTTTCCAGCAATAGAAGATGTTGTTACGCCCTGGCTAAATGCTTGAGGTAAAGTCATTACTATAGCCAAGAGCACTAAAAATAAAAATTTGTTTTTCATCAATTTATAGGTTTAGTTAAATTTATATTAGATTTTTTTTATAAAACAAACTTAATTGTTTTAACACTATTTAACTAATAAATATCGCTTTGTTAACAAAAAAACAGTGAAATTTTAAATAAATGTAATCAAATGATATTCAAAGAATAATATCATTTGATTTGTTTAATGGTTAAATGCTTGGAAATAAGGCGATTAATTATTAGGAATTGCTGACGAAAATCTATCGGACTCGATTTTTGCTAAAAAGAAGTTTTCAACAATTTATGAAATAAAAGCAAGAGTTGTCGATAATCTGTAATTTTACCAACCAAATTTTAAAATAGGATTATGGCAGAAGAAAAAATCGCTGAAACTCCATTAATGAAACAATACAATAGCATTAAGGCAAAATACCCCGATGCTTTACTTTTGTTTCGGGTTGGTGATTTTTATGAGACTTTTAGCTCAGACGCAATAAAAACAGCGAAAATTCTTGGAATTGTTTTAACCAAGCGCGCCAATGGTTCAGCACGCTTTGTTGAGTTAGCTGGTTTTCCGCATCATGCCCTAGATACTTATTTGCCAAAACTTGTTAAAGCTGGTCAGCGTGTTGCTATTTGCGACCAACTTGAAGATCCTAAAACAACCAAAACAATTGTTAAACGTGGTGTAACAGAGTTAGTTACACCGGGCGTTTCGTATAACGACAATGTATTGGAACATAAAGTCAATAATTTTTTGGCAAGTGTCGATTTTAATGCCAAAGTGAGTGGAGTTTCTTTTTTGGATATTTCAACGGGTGAGTTTTTTGTTGCTCAAGGATCAACGGCATACATTGATAAGCTTTTGCAGAGCTTTCGTCCAAACGAAGTTATAGTTCAAAGGAACAAACTTGCCGAGTTTAATAAAACCTTTGGGGATAAATTCTTCACTACAACGTTTGATGATTGGGTTTTTACAAGTGAATTTGGATCAGATATTTTACTCAAGCATTTCGATACCTTGTCGTTTAAAGGATTTGGCGTTGAGCATTTGCAGCAAGGTATTGTTGCGGCTGGAGCTGTTTTGCATTACCTTAACGAAACTCAGCATCATAAAGTTGGCCATATCAATAAGCTATCGCGAATAGAAGAAGATCATTATGTTTGGCTAGATCGCTTTACGATTCGGAATTTGGAGCTTTTGCATTCTCCAAACGAAAATGCCAAAACCTTGCTCCAGGTAATCGATAAAACGGTTTCGCCAATGGGTTCGAGGATGTTGAAACGGTGGATGGTATTGCCGCTGAAAGATATTCAACCCATTAAAGAACGACATAACGTTGTCGAATATTTTGTTAAAAATAGCAGCTTACGTGATAAGCTTATTTCCGAAATAAATAATTTAGGCGATTTGGAACGTTTGATTTCTAAAGTCTCCACTGGAAAAGTTAATCCTCGCGAAACTCTTCAATTAAAAAGAGCGCTTTATCATATTGAGTTTATTCAGAATGCTCTAGCCGAAAGCAAAGAAGAGAACTTGCAAAAAATGGCTGAACAGCTTAATTTTTGCGCTTTGATTCGACAGAAAATAGAAAAGGAATTGCAAATCGATGCTCCTGTTGTAGTGGCAAAAGGCGGAGTAATTGCTGAAGGTGTTTCAGGAGAATTGGATGAACTAAGAAATATCAGCACATCTAGTAAAGATATTTTGAAAGATATTCAGCAACGCGAAAGTCAAAATACAGGTATTTCGTCTTTAAAAATTGGCTATAACAATGTGTTTGGATATTATCTTGAAGTTACCAATGTGCATAAAGATAAAGTTCCCGAAGAATGGCATCGAAAACAGACACTGACAGGTTCGGAACGCTATATTACAGAAGAGCTTAAAATCCTGGAATCAAAAATTCTTGGTGCCGGCGAAAAAATTCTTGGACTCGAACATCAATTGTATTCCGATTTAATTTTGAGCCTTATAGATTATATCATTCCAATTCAAACAAATGCTGCCATTTCGGCTAAATTGGATGTGCTTCTGGCCTTTGCTTCTCTTGCTAATGAATACAATTATATTCGCCCAGAAGTGAATAATAGCTATGTTCTTGATATTAAAAACGGTCGCCACCCTGTTATTGAACAACAGTTAGAGCCAGGAGAGAGTTATGTAGCCAATAATGTGTATCTCGATACCGAAAAACAGCAAATTATTATTATTACCGGCCCGAATATGTCGGGTAAGTCGGCCTTGCTTCGTCAAACAGCTCTAATTGTTTTGCTAGCGCAGATGGGAAGTTTTGTTCCAGCCGAAAGTTCAAAAATAGGCTTGATCGATAAATTGTTTACTCGGGTGGGAGCAAGTGATAATATTTCATCTGGAGAATCTACTTTTATGGTAGAAATGAACGAAACAGCAAGTATTCTGAATAATATTTCCAATCGCTCTTTAATTTTGCTAGATGAAATTGGCCGTGGCACAAGTACTTACGATGGAATTTCAATAGCTTGGTCAATTGCTGAATATTTACACGAACATCCAGCCTTCAAAGCTAAAGTTTTGTTTGCTACACATTATCATGAGCTAAACGAAATGGCCAAGTTTTTTAAACGAATTAAAAACTACCATATATCTGTTAAAGAAATTCAGAATAAAATCATTTTCCTACGCAAACTTGAAAAGGGAGGTAGTGAACATAGTTTTGGAATTCATGTAGCAAAAATGGCAGGTATTCCACAAAGCATAGTAGATAGAAGTAATGAAATGCTATTGAAATTAGAAGAAGCGCATCGAAAGGGTGATTTTAGCAAATCGGACAAGAAGAAAAATAGTGTACAAAATACCGACGATTTTCAATTGAGCTTTATTCAATTAGATGATCCACTCTTGTACCAGATTCGTGATGACATTTTAAGTACTGATATCAATACACTTACCCCTGTAGAAGCCTTGATGAAGCTGAATGAAATTAAAAATCTTTTAGGCAAATAAATTTCGTTTAAAAGCTTGCTTGTCAAAAAAAAATATATGTATATTTGCACCCTCAATGCGAAAGTAGCTCAGCTGGTAGAGCACGACCTTGCCAAGGTCGGGGTCGCGGGTCCGAATCCCGTCTTTCGCTCAAAAAGTTCATTTTTTAGTATGCCCAATTTTGGGAAATCTAAATGAAGCCCAGGTGGTGGAACCGCATCCCGATGTTAATCGGGAAAGCTCCCATCCAAATGGGCG
>JAQIBR010000095.1 GCA_027858955.1 Bacteroidales bacterium | reverse complement strand
TCCTCGCCAAAATCAAAGTTTTGTGCTTGAATAGAAGCAAACCCCAATCCAATAAATATTGGTAGAATTAAACTATATTTTAATGTTTTCATTTTCATAATTTAATAAGGCCAGAAATCTGGTTTGATATTAGAGCCATGTAAGCTAGCACAATTGACACAAGGGTCAGGTAACATTATCATTGAGTATGTGCCTCTTGGATTATTCATTAAAAAAGCAGGATAATCATTTCGAGCAATTTCTCTAAACCCTGCTCTTTCTAAAGGCATTGGTGTGCATATTGGGTAAGGTTGAGTGGGTTGTGGTTCAATAAAAATTCGTGTCTCTCTAATTGCTGTCGCAGCAAAGAAACCGAGAACTTCATTTTCGGGATTCGTTAAATATTTAATATTGCCTTGAGTATCAACAGGTTGTTTACTATAGAGTGATGCATTTTGATTATTATTTAAGCGTACACTTTCCCAATACAAATAAGCTTCTCTGGAGAGACCAATTTGACGAAATAAAAGGCTATAACCATGGGTTAGGTAATCTTTATAGAAAGAAACAAAATGCAGATCGAAATTTTTGAATTTGTTTTCTGCAAGCTGTTTAGTTGAAAGCGTAAATATCTCAGGGACTCTTTCTGTTGTCCAGCAATAAAACAAAGAAGAATCAGGAGGAAAAATATGATGAACACTACCATCGTAATACCATTCGCGGTCATATACTGCATGATGTTCGTAAGTTGCATCCATTTCAAACAAATAATATCTACTGTCCGTCAGAATTCCTTCTATATCAACATTAAACTTCAAGCCTGTAGTATAACTATTATAGACTTCGTTGTATGAACTGTCTTTTTTATAGTAGGGGATACTTATTGGAGCTACTTGTGGCATTATATCTGGATCCGAAACAAGTTCATCCCCATCAGGAGTAATGATTCGAATATAATAAGCTGTCCCAACTTTTATATTCTCTGGACTAATATAATATGTGTAGTCACCTACAGAAGATGGGAATTCGAACGCCTTGTACTCGTTACCATATTCATCCCAAATGCTCACACTACAATTAGTTAAAGCTTGATAATTCAAATCGTCTAATGGAAGAGATTTAGAAATCGTAACAGTTTGAAAACCTTCTTTATTTGTTAGCTTACCTGATACAACAATTTTAGAAGCGGCATCACTATCAATATTAGGTGTGAACGGTTTTATGCAAGACGATAAAAACGCCAAGGATAATATGTAGATTACGATTTTATTCCGATGCATAATTGCCAAGTTTGAATAACCATGTAACTGTTAACAATGGAACTCCGATAATTGAATACTGATAACTCCATAATTTGCCGTTTACTTGATCGAAATAAACTGAATACGGATTATCCCGACCAGTTAAATTGTAAACACTAAATAGGAATGAGCTATGGATTAATTTGTTTTTCTTTAAATTCCCTTCTATTTTTAGCGAAATATCTGTTCTAAAATAATGAGGAATCCTAAATTCATTGCGGCTCGAATAATCGATATATTCTAATTCCTCTAAAGTATAGGTTGCAATTGGGTAGGTAACAGGTTTGCCGCTTTGATAAGTTAGGGTTGCTGAAACACTTATGCGCTTCCTGATTTGGTAATTTAACATCGCATTCACCACATGAGGAATATCATAATTGGCAGGAAATAATTCTCCCTGATTTATTTGGTTCCAAGAATCTTCGCTGGCAACTCTCACTTTTGTACGAGAGAAGGTGTATGCTAACCATCCGTTAAGTTTGTGTCTGTTCCTTTTTATCAAAAATTCGAAGCCGTAAGCATTTTGATCACCCTGTAATACTGATTGTTCCACTTTTGCATTATCAATAAATTCGGCTCCATCTCTAAATTCAGTAGTGTAATTTGTTTTTTTATAGAACACTTCTAGTGATGTCTCCCAATCGCCTCGAGGCAGTGTTCTAAATAGTCCGGCAGAAATTTGTTGACTCTGGGCTGGTTTTAAATAATAATCGGCCAATTTCCATTGCGTATTTGGGGCAATGGCAACCGTATTATTGAGCATAAAAATATTTTGATGCATTCTATTGTAGGAAAGTTTAAGGTTGCCATTTTTATCGGTTTCATAATTGATAGCAGCTCGAATGTCAGGAGCAAAATACCATTTGATAATTTCTCCTGCTGAAAAATGAATAGAATCACTTATATATTGTTCTTGTTTTGGGTTATTTTCAAAATAAGTATAAACAGTTTTCTCACCCATAGGAGCAAATGCACTAAATCTTAAACCAATATTAGTACTGAGTCTCTGATTGATTTGATAGTTGTCAGTCAAATAAAGCGCACCTTCAATTGCTTGTTCTTTTCCTAAGTCAGTTTGAATTTTTAAGGAATGACGGTCATATGGCTCTACCATGCCTCTATCCAAATTATAAGAAATTAGTGTTGTACCGTATTGTAAATTGTGCTTATCTGATAAACGTTGCTCCATTTCTATGCGAACTTCAAAATCCGATATCTGATAACTATGTTTATAAGCGGTAGTTTCGAATTGACTGTCGATTGTATTAAAGCCATAAACAGAACCTACAGCAGAAATATTCAAACGCTTACTTTCCGTAAAACTATGCCCATAATTTATAGCTCCTCCCATATTAAAATAGCTATAAGTATTTATATCGGCCAATCGAAAATAGTCATTGCTATAGTAGGCAAAAACGCCTAATTGGGTTTTTTGAGTATCGTAATTGAGGGAAGCTGTAAAATCTGAGAATTTTGCTGAGCTTTCTTGAAGGACTGGGTCTTTTATTCTATTCAATATCCAGTCGGAATAGCTTTTTCTTCCACTTAAAATAAACGATAACTTATCTTTTATAATAGGTCCTTCAAAAACTAAATTAGCTGAGATCGGACTTACTCCTCCATAGGCTGTAAAATTCTTTTTGTTTCCTGTTTTGGTTGTAATATCAAATACCGATGCTAAACGTCCTCCGAAAGATGCGGGGATATATCCTTTGTAAACGGAAAAGTCTTTTACAATTTCTGAATTAAATGCAGAGAAAAAACCAAAAAGATGAGATGTATTATAAATGGGAATATTGTTGATATAAAAAGCATTTTGATCAGCATTTCCTCCACGCACATTTATTCCTGATGAACCTTCGCCAACACTTACAATCCCTGGAAGCATTTCCGAAACTTTTAAAATATCCTGTTCTCCCATCATCATAGGGATTTCGCGTATAGTTTTAACAGCAATTTTTTCTAAACCGGGATCTTTTGCTCGAATACTCATTTGCTTATCACCATATATCACTACTTCATCCATTTCGAAATTGGCTTGGTTCATTTTTACATTAAATGACCCATATGAATAAACATTTAAATGAAATTTCTTTTCTTCCATTCCAAGGAAATTGAAACGGGCAGTGTATTGCCCAGGTCTGACGCTGAGCAAAAAACGACCTTCATTATTAGTGGCTGCACCGATCTTAGTCTCTTCAATGTATATAGTCGCTCCCGGAATTGTTTCGCCACTTAGAGCTTCACTAACTAACCCGGAAATTTCAACAGCCTGAGTATTTTTGGCTTGCTCGTGTCTTCCTAAATTTATTACCTGTAAGTCTGCTTCACGACCTTTTAAATAAGCCGATTCTACTGTTTGATTTGAAATAGAAATATCTGATTGAGAAGACACATCTTCCTCTATGATTTTATAAAGCGGTAGATTAGTTATGAGTTGAGCAGAAGGAAGTAATATTAGATTACCTTCCCATTCGGAAACAGTTAGTCGTGTTCCAATCAAAGCTTTTTGAACCGCTTCCATTGGCGAAATACTATCATCGTGAAGTGTAATAATTAAATCTGTTACCCAATTTTCTTGATAGAAAACCCGTAGGTCTGCTTTTTCCTCAATGATTTTAACAAAGGCTGAAAAAGGAAGCTTATCTGCATGAACAGAGATAAGTTTACTCGATTCTGTATTTGCAATAAGGATTGGTAGCCATAAAAGCTGGAAATACAAAAGTAAACTTTTCATCGATCGAGTTGGTTATAGTAATTTAATAAAGCGATTAACTTATCTTGATCTTTTGTCCTTCTTTTAATTTTATTCTGCTTCATGTAGAGTTTGACTTTTGATTGGGCAGGGACATCCAGAAGGGATAAAATATCTTTAACAGATTTATATTCTCTTAAAACATTTTTATAAGAAAGGTATAAGGTTTGTTTTTTTTTATCGAAAAGATAATTATTAGAAACGAAAGAAATATCGGCCACTAGCTTCTTAGTCCAATGACTATGTAATTGCAATTGTCCATGATTTAAAGTTTGAACAATTAACTTTTCGCTTTGGTTTTCTGATGTTTGAATAAGAGAAAATTCTTCATCTGCAATAGTGAACTTCTCCAACCATGCTTTTGAAAGGGATAATAATCGGTTAGAGCCCCGCTGATCACCATATTGTAAAACTACTTGCTGATTTAAGATATCATAGTTCAACAGAACCTTTTCGTATTTGGTTCCTCGAATAGAAATACAGCCTTCAACAAAATCTTTTTGTTCAAAGTATTGATGCCCTTTTACGCCGACACCTGGAAAATAATTATAAACTTTCCCATTGAAAAGTATTGGGTTAAGGCCGTATATTTCATTATCATCCGGTACATTTTGAGCCGAAATGGGAATTGCATTCATAGAAATAAGAATAGCAACGGAAAAGTAAAAAAGACGAAACATAGTTTAGTTGTGCTTGTGCTATGCAAATGTATCTAATTTCTAACTCAAATAATTAATTTATTTTAATTTCTTTGGCATTTTTTTGGATTAATGAGTCCTGAAATGAATTTATGCCTACATAAAATTATATTGTTATTTTTGGAGCTCTATTTTAAAACACAAATCCTAAATGAATATGGCTTCAAAAGCAAGAGTTACTATTTTCCAAAGATTTCTAAATATTATTGAGCGAGGCGGAAATGCATTGCCTCATCCTGCCACTTTATTTTTATTATTTGCCCTTAGCACGCTGGTTATTAGTTGGATTGGATATTTATTGGGTTGGCAGGTTGCTCATCCCAGTACAGGCGAAATTATTCCTGTAAATAATCTTCTTTCTCTCGAGGGAATGCGATTTATCTTAGAAAAAACAGTGGTAAATTTTACTGACTTTGCACCGTTGGGAATTGTATTGGTTGCTATGTTGGGAATTGGTATTGCTGAGTATAGCGGATTAATCGGAGTTGTTATTCGAATGCTCGTTCTGAATTCTCCAAAAAGCATGTTGACCTTTGTTTTGGTTTTTTCAGGAATCTTAAGTAATATGGCTTCCGATGTTGGATATGTTTTATTAATTCCTTTAGCAGGTGTTATATTTATGGCTGTTGGTCGTCATCCGATTGCTGGTATGGCAGCAGCTTTTGCAGGTGTTTCGGGTGGTTTTAGCGCAAACCTGATTCTTGGAACCGTTGATCCTTTACTGGCTGGTTTATCTCAAGAAGCAGCTCAAATTATTGAACCCGGTTATCATGTTAATCCAACTGCTAATTACTATTTTATGGTTGTGTCGACTTTTATTATTGCAGGAGTTGGAACTTGGGTTACCGAAAAAATTGTTGTTCCTCGTTTAGGGTCATATACACCACAAGAAGGAGTTGTGGCAGAAGAAATGCACGAATTAACTACTGATGAGAAAAAAGGTTTACTTTGGGTAACTGCAATCTTCATTGCTTTTATAGCTGTAATCATAATAGGTCTAATTCCTGATGATGGATTTTTCCGTGGACCCGGTGGGGAATTGCTTAAATCACCTTTGTTGAAAGGTGTCGTCACTCTTTTATTCTTAGTAGCTGGAATTTCAGGTGCAGTTTTTGGTTTTATTGTCAAGAAATTTAAATCTGATGCTGATGTTATGAAAGGTATGGCCGAAAGCATGAAGTCGCTATCGGTCTACATAGTACTGGTCTTTTTTGCAGCTCAGTTTGTCGCCTATTTTAAAGAAAGTAATTTGGGTATTTATGTTGCTGTTCAGGGAGCTGAAGCTCTAAAGGCAGCAGATTTGAACATATATGTTCTGATGATTTTGTTTATCATTTTCGCAGCAATGATAAATATGCTTATGGGAAGTGCATCTGCCAAATGGGCGATAATGGCTCCTGTCTTTATTCCTATCTTTATGCTTATGGGTTATTCTCCTGAGCTTTCTCAAGCAGTTTATAGAATTGGTGATAGTGTTACCAATTTAATCTCTCCAATGATGAGTTTCTTTGCATTAATCATTGCTTATGTCCAGAAATACGATAGCAAAGCTGGGATAGGGACTATTATTTCGGTAATGATACCTTATTCGATTTTGTTTTTTATTAGCTGGTCAATCTTGCTTATGATTTGGATTTATTTTGGATGGCCATTGGGTCCTGGAGCAGAATTGTATTATACCAAACCCTAATTTATAACTAATCATAACACATTGATAATCTGCGGATATAAATTATAATTAATTTTATACTGAAATGGATTATTTTAAAAGTGCCTCGAAGAGCTTAAAGTAATCAGTCTCCAAAATAGTATTTTTTAAAATGATTTTATATTCTTGCCCGTGGCTTTAATCAAATTAATGATAATCACAATTTATCTATTTTGAAGTTTGATTCCAAAATCGTGATGACTTAGATTTTATATCAATAATAGTGGTAAGTATTTATAATCAGATTTAAAAAAAGATGTAGACTAAGGTAATTTTTTGCCTTTTGCATTTATCCATAAGGCATACCAATCTTCGCGCGAAAGATTCACGTTGAGAGCCGCTGCACTTTCTTGTATTCTTTTTAGGTTTGTAGTGCCGATAACAGGCTGAATATTAGCAGGTATTCTCCAAAGCCAAGCCAACAAAATACCTGAAATGCTCGATTTATATTTCTCGGCTAATTCTTCAATAAGTTTTAGAGTAATTTTATCCTTTTCATCTTTAACTCCTTCATTAGAATATCGACCTTTTACCAATGGACTATAAGCTTGAAGACTTAAATTATGCTCTTGTGAGTATGCAAGTAAACCGCCTAGACCAACTTCTTTGGGAGATTCTACTCGGTTTACCCAAACTTCCAAATCAAGCAACATCGATTGTGAAAGGTTTAATTCAATTTGATTGCTTATTAATGGTTCTTCAAGATAAGATTGGAGTAATTGAATTTGTGCTGTAGACATATTGCTTACACCAAATGTTTTTACTTTTCCACTCTTTTTAAGCAGATGAATCGTTGCTGCAATATCTTCCATAGCTGTTAATGGATCGGGACGATGCAATAACAAGGCATCCAAGTAATCTGTAGATAAACGTTTCAGAATTTGATCAACTTGATTACTAATATAATTTTGAGATAGATTATAAATACTTGATCCCAAAGATCCTCCATTAATAATAATTCCTGTTTTCGATTGAATAAAAAGCTTTTCGCGCAGCGATTGATTTCTCTTTAAATAATTGCCAAAAGCCTGTTCGGCTTTGCCAAAATTATAAATATCAGCATGATCGAAATGCGTAATTCCTGCATAGAGAGCAGTTTCAATTATATTATCCGCTTTCTTTTGATCTTCATTAGTAAGCGAATTCTTATTCCAAGAACCACCCAAACCCATGCAGCCGTATATCAGATTTCTTTCGTTCATCATTATTTTCTTACTGGATTAATAATATATTCAAATAATTGTTTCCCATCAGCATTATAGGACCTAACAACAAGCCTTCTGTTTTCATCATTTCCTTCAAACTTCATCCAACCAAAATTATGTTCCATTACCAGAGTTCCCTCAATTCTATTAGCATCATTGATTTTATCGGCATAAACGTTAACACCAGATGTGAATGGCGAAAAAGTTAATTCGTAGATGGTAGGTTTGCCTTCCTGCTCTAATTTATCTAGTACAGTATAATGCACATCTCCAGTAAGAAAAATTACATTTTCAATATTTTCTTGATAGATAAATTCGATAATTTCATCTCGTTCATTTTTAAAACCATTGTTAATATATGTTTCATAGCCTGCATTTGTATTTAAAAATTGTCCTCCCATAACTACAATCTTAAAAGTGGAAACACTACTGATCAACGAATTCTTTAACCATTCCAACTGCTTTTTACCGAGCATAGTTTTATGACTACCCGATTTTTTATTCGGCTCACGATAGTATCTATTATCAACTAAAATGAAATCGACATCACTATAATTGAAAAAACTAATTGCTCCCGGCAAATCTTCGAAACCAAAAGATGGATTTGGCCAAAACACCTTAAAAGCTTCCAATGTTGTCTCTTTATTCCAAAAACTTCCATCGCTATCGTTAGGTCCAAAATCGTGATCATCCCAAATAGCATAATGATGAGTTGATGCTAATAGAGGTTGCAATTCTTTTAATGATCTTGTATGTGTATTTCGATTAAGAATACCGGTGCGTGAATTCCAATCAGGTTCTCTTAAATAAGTATTATCGCCTAACCAAATCATCAAATCGGGCGAGGCTTTGTGCATAGTTTCAAATATTTGATAATTGCTTCCGTAGCCTTTTCCGGGTCTATCGTATTGTGTTTCATTAATATAGGTGCCACTTCCTGCCACTATAGTAAATTCAGGTGGGTTTCCACGCCATTTCCAGATAGCTTGTGTTTTAAACTGAGTAGGATAATCAAAGCCTAATTTTTGATCATTGATATACACGGCATATTCATATTCTAATCCGGGCTCTACATTATCAGCGTATAATTTGGCTGTATAAGCATCTTGTTTTTGCATTTTAACTACATCTGTAGAAAATATTTTTTCGGGAATAGTGCTCTCCCAATAAATAATCTTGACTTCGCAAGCGGATTTAGTCTGTATCCAAATTGGTACTTCAAGCATCTCGGAATATCCGAGCATTGGTCCTGATTGCAATAATTCTTGTTGCGCCATTAAAGGAATTGAAAATAGAATTCCAATGATAATAATAAACTTCTTCATAGCTAAATTGTTTTCGTTCGAAGATTTAAAAGTACAAAAAAGAACGGTTTTTTTCTGCCTTCAAAAATTTTCAATAAAGTTAGGCTAAGTGAGTATGGAATTCAGTAGGCAATCTGTATTTTGATAATTATTTATTAAACGCAAAGATCGCTAATAAAATGCGCTTCCAAAGTCATCCCATAGGAAAAAGTGAGCGATGAAAATAGTAATGGAACTCAGGCATATTGGTTATTTGTCCAATGGACTCCTATGGAGATACGCTGAAATATTTATTGTGCCTTAAAAATAATGGGTAATGCCTTAACAATATTAAATTTAAAAAATAGTTTACGGAAACCGTTTCAGAAGCAATCCCGTTAGGGATTTAACCTGTCTGCCGACAAGGCAGGTGTTTATAGAAAGCAATCCAAATCTATTCTTTTGTCCCTTTGGGGACAATATATTATTATCCAATGAGTTATAAACATTCTGTACCAAAAGGTACAGGTGAATTATTTCAAATAAAAACGAATTCGACACATCATTTACTGAAATAGCCAAAATATAAGCCTTCGAAACAGTTGGTATTTTAAAAAATCCATTAACTTTGTCACATTATTTGTGGAAAGATTTGATTTGCTTGCAACCACTCGAAAAAAATGCTAAAACAATGCTTTTCTCTGCTGTTCTAGCTTATCAAATCAATTTATTTTACTTAAAAAAACATATAGATGAGCTATTTATTTACATCAGAGTCTGTTTCTGAAGGACATCCTGATAAAGTTTCCGATCAAATTTCTGATGCACTACTTGATAATTTTTTGGCTTTCGATCCAAATTCTAAAGTCGCCATTGAAACTTTGGTTACTACAGGCCAAGTTGTTTTAGCCGGCGAGGTAAAATCAAAAACCTATGTTGATGTGCAACAAATTGCGCGTGAGGTAATTAACAAAATTGGCTATACCAAAAGCGAGTATATGTTTGATGGGAACTCCTGCGGAGTTTTATCTGCCATACATGAACAAAGTGCCGATATCAACCGTGGTATTGATAAGGTTGTGAAAGAGGAGCAGGGTGCAGGAGATCAAGGAATGATGTTTGGTTACGCTTCTCGCGAAACTGAAAATTATATGCCATTGCCTTTAGAATTTTCTCATATTTTATTGATGGAATTGGCTGCTATTCGTCGCGAAGGAAGGCAAATGACTTATTTACGCCCCGATTCTAAATCGCAGGTAACAATTGAATATTCCGATAATCATATTCCGCAACGCATTGATACAATTGTAGTTTCAACGCAACATGATGAGTTTGCTTCGGATGAAAAAATGGCTAAAACAATTAAGAAAGACGTGATTAATATTTTGGTTCCTCAGGCTCTGGCAAAGCTGCCAAAAAAATTACACTCTTTATTTAATAAGGATATTATTTATCATGTAAATCCTACCGGGAAATTTGTAATTGGCGGTCCTCATGGTGATACAGGTTTAACCGGACGAAAAATTATTGTTGATACTTACGGTGGAAAAGGAGCTCATGGAGGAGGTGCATTTTCAGGTAAAGACCCATCTAAAGTTGACCGTTCTGCTGCTTATGCTGCACGTCATATTGCTAAAAATATGGTTGCTGCCGGTGTTGCCGACGAAATGTTAGTACAATTGTCTTATGCCATTAGTGTTGCTGAACCTGTTGGTGTGTTTGTTGATACTTATGGAAAATCGAAGCTGACTTTAAAAGATAGTCAGATTGCTGAAAAAGTAAAAAATATTTTTGATTTACGGCCTGCATTTATTGAAGAGCGTCTGAAATTGCGTAATCCAATTTATTTAGATACAGCCGCTTATGGTCATATGGGTCGCATTCCTAAAACTGTTAATAAGGTTTATGAATCACCTTATTCCGGAAGTGTAGAAATTGAAGTAGAGCTATTTACCTGGGAAAAACTCGATTTTGTAGATAAGATAAAGTCTGAATTTGGACTGTAATCATCTATTTTTAAATAAGATGCCTAATTCATATAAAGAATTGGGCATTTTTTTTGCTGTTTGAATTGATAATTTGAATTAAATATAAAATAATTTTTTTTGTATCTATTTCGTATGTCTATTACGCTTTTAGCCAACTCATTGTTTTACCGCAGAGAATCGCAAAGAAAGCGCAGAGGGCCACAAAGAATTTTATAAACAACAATATAGTCACTTAGCGGTTCTCAGCGTAATACTTAGCGGATCTTTGCGGTTAACATAATATTACAATACATTAATTAGCTATCTAAATACATATTTTTACTGTATTGTTCAGATAATATAATCCAAATAATGTAATTAGAAAACATTGTATATTATTCTAATTTGTCTTTCCTGGATAAACTTTTAAAGCTTCTTCCAAAACTTTCATTGAAGCTGTTAAATCTTTCACATTAAGAACATACGAGATGCGAACTTCATTTTTGCCCGATCCTTTGGTTGAATAAAAACCGCTTGCCGGAGCAAACATAACTGTTTGTTTTTCATAATGAAAATCTTCGAGCAACCATTGGCAGAATCTATCGGAATCATCAATAGGTAATCGCGCTACAACATAAAAAGCACCTTTTGGATTTGGACAAAAAGCACCGGGAATCTGATTAATCATTTTCACTACTATATTGCGGCGATCTAAATACTCATCTAAAACTTCATCAAAATATTCCTTTGGAGTTTCAAGAGCTGCTTCACTTGCAACCTGACCAAAAGAAGGTGGACTTAATCGCGCTTGAGCAAATTTCATTGCGGTTGCCATTACTTCTTTGTTTTTTGAAATCATACAACCGATACGAAAACCGCAGGCGCTATAACGCTTTGAAACAGAATCAATTAAAATACTATGCTGTTCCAGACCCTTAAGGTTCATTACAGAATGATGTGTATTACCATCATAAACAAACTCACGATAAACTTCATCTGCGATTAAATATAAATCGTGTTTTAAAGCAATATCTCTTAGTGTGATCAGTTCTTTTTCGCTGTACAAATAACCGGTAGGATTATTTGGATTGCATACCATAATAGCTTTTGTTTTAGAATTTACGGCATTTTCAAATTCAGAAATTGGAGGTAGAGCAAAACTTCCTTCAATATCGCTTTTAATTGGAATAACTGTTACTCCTGAATTTATGGCAAAGCCATTGTAGTTTGCATAAAATGGCTCAGGAATTATAATTTCATCGCCCGGATCCATAATGCTTTGGATGGCAAATAAAATAGCTTCAGAAGCTCCTGCAGTAACTATTATTTCATCTGAATTTATATTGATATTTTTGCTTTTATAATATTTGGTGAGTTTTTCGCGATAGCTGATGTTTCCAGCCGAATGGCTGTATTCCACAACTTTTTCGTGATAATTGCGAATAGCATTTAAGGCGACTTCCGGTGTTTTAATGTCGGGTTGACCAATATTAAGGTGATAAACTTTTACTCCACGCTTTTTAGCAGCTTCGGCATAAGGAACCAACTTACGAATAGGTGATTCCGGCATTTTTTTTCCTTTGTTTGAAATTGAAGGCATGTTTTTTGTTTTTATAAAAAAAAGTCCCGATGAATTTTCATCAGGACAAAGGTCTTAAAAATTTCATTTGTATGAAAATAAACGTTACTATATTCTCAATCAGGAGAATGTATTATTTATCTTCCGTAACAACAACAGGTTTGGCAACAACTTCACCTTGAATTCGAACTACTACCATAGGATCCTTAGCGTTTGAATAGACGCTTATAGTTTTGCTGAAACGGCCTATTCTGTGAGTATCGTATTTTACTTTTATTGTGTCTTGCTCCATACTCATTAATGGCTGGCGTGACCATTCAGGTATTGTACATCCACAAGAAGAACGCACTCTTGAAAGAACTAAAGGTTCTTTTCCCGTATTTTTATAAATAAAGTTATGCATACCATTGCCATCTTGTACAATGGTACCATAATTAAATAGTGTTTCTTCAAAAAGGATGACAGGTGAATTTGGCTTATCATTAGCTGCAACTGGAGCGTTTTGTGCATAAACGCTAATTCCGCTAATCAATAAAACGAAAAAAATAAAAAGTGCTTTTTTCATATTAAAAAAGATTAATAAAGTGAATAAATAATATGAGGGCAAATATATGCTGATAATTCTAAAAAAGCAATTGCAGTTTGGTATAAATTTTTAATATTGGATTATATGCAATCTTTTTCATTGATTAATGTGTTGAAATAATTTTTCTTCTTACAAAATATGTACTATCACTAAATAATGTCAAATTTAAAATACAGTTTGCAGCAATCGGATGATAAACAATCCCGTTAGGGATTTAATGTTTATAGAATACAATTCAAATCTAGCCTGTTGTCCCTATAGGGACAATATATTGTTATTCAACGAGTTTAAAAAACATTCTAATCGAATGGTACATCAATTTATTATTGTATTAATTCATATAGTACCTAAAGGCACTATGATTAATGCTAAATAAATTTTCTATAAATATTCTGTGCCTAAAGGCACAAACGAATTATTTCAATTTAAGATAAACTTGGCGCATCTCCATTGGAGTTATTTGGACAAATAACGAATTAGTTTACATGCGTTCAGGAACGTTTATTCCCAAAAGAAGCATTGCGTTTTTAATATTTTCGGCAGTAAATTGAGATAGCTTAATTCTGAAATTTTTCTTTATTTCATCATCTTCTTTTAAAATACTGATTTCTTGATAGAATTTATTGTAAGATTTTACCAAATCGAAAATGTAATTACTAATTAAAGCGGGACTGTATTGTTCTCCTGCTTGCTTCAAAATTGCAGGAAAATTATATAAATGCTGAATTACGTTCTTTTCTTTTTCATCTATAGTTTCTGGCCAATTTGTTGAAATATTTTTTTCACTGGCTTTACGTAAAATGGATTTAATTCGTGCATAAGTATATTGAATAAAAGGTCCTGTATTTCCATTAAAATCAATCGATTCTGAAGGATTGAACATCATTTGCCTTTTTGGATCAACTTTTAAAATAAAGTATTTTAAAGCACTTAGGCTAACATTGCGATAAAGTTGGTTCAGTTCATTATTAGAAAAATTCTCTGTTTTACCGAGTTCTTCTGTGGTTACTTTAGCAGTTGAATACATTTCTTCCATTAACTCATCAGCATCAACCACAGTGCCTTCACGCGATTTCATTTTGCCTGCAGGAAGTTCAACCATACCATAAGATAAATGTTCTATATCGTTGTACCAATTTTTACCAAGATGTTTTAATACTCGTTTTAACACATCAAAATGATAATTTTGTTCATTTCCGACTACATAAATCATTTTTTTTGCTTCGAAATCATCATGACGCAATTGTGCTGTTCCCAAATCTTGTGTCATATAAACTGAAGTGCCGTCAGCTCTGAGCAGAAGTTTTTCATCAAGACCATCTTCGCTTAAATCGCACCAAATAGAACCATTTTCTTTTTTAAACAAGACTCCATTTTTTAAGCCTTCCATAACTAATTTTTTTCCAAGAAGATATGTTTCTGATTCATAACAAATCTTATCGAAATCGACTCCCATATTTTTGTAGGTAATATCAAAACCTGCATAAACCCATGAATTCATTTTATTCCATAGAGTTCGAGTTTCTGCATCGTTTTCTTCCCACTTTAAAAGCATTTGCTGAGCTTCTTTTAGCAAAGGAGCTTCTTTTTCGGCGATTGCTTTTTCCATGCCTTGATTAACCAATTCGGCAATTTCTTCTTTATACTTCTTATCGAATAAAACATAAAAATTCCCAACCAGCTTATCTCCTTTTAAATTAGCAATTTCAGGAGTAAGAGAATCTCCCCATTTTTGCCACGCTAACATCGATTTACAAATATGAATGCCACGGTCGTTCACCAAATTGACCTTTTTTACATTTTTACCGTTTGCCTTTAATATTTCAGAAACAGAAAAGCCTAATAAATTATTTCGAATATGACCTAAATGCAGCGGTTTATTTGTGTTAGGCGAGGAGTATTCAACAACCACTTTATCATCAGGATTGATTGGAGTTCGCCCAAAATCTGTATTGTTTACATTTTCTATTAAAAAGCTGATATAAATATCATCAGAAATAATCAGATTTAAAAAGCCTTTAATTACATCAAAATCAGTAATGAAATCTTCATTTTCTTTTAAATAACTGCCCAACTCCTGAGCTGTTTCTTCAGGTTTCTTTTTTGAAATACCACTAAAGCCGAAGACCACAATCGTATAATCACCTTTTTGATCCTTGCGTGTTTGTTGCAATGGAATTTTATTTGTGTCAAGTAGAGTTCCGTATAGTTTTTCTATTGCACTTTGAGCTGCAAGAGTGATTCGATTTTCAAGATTCATGCTTTCTAATTTGGGCAGCAAAGATACACATTTAAGTTTTTTTTTATGAGATAATTATATGGCTTTTTATTCGAAATTTTCAAAATCTTCAAAGCCGTCAAAAGGTATATCATCATCAGGATCGTGATCGAAAGGGCCGACGCCGGGAGGATTAAAAAGACCCCATCTGTCAATAACATAATCCCATTTATTAAAGCTTGCGACCCAATCAATAAATAGCAAACGATACTCTTCAACTAATTCTCTGATAATCTCAAAATATTCTGAATTTTTAAAACCGAACATTTTTAATGAGTGTTGATGCAGTATAAGGTCACGTGCAGATTTTCGAATAATTGCAGCGGCCTCCATTCTTATATCATACAAAGAACCATCTTCAGCACCGGCAATTTTAACAGTCAGTTGCATTGCATCAGTCAACATCCAGCCTTTTATGTCACTCAGTTGCTCATCATCATCAGGAATCAGTTCGGCAATTTGATGAACCACATCAAAGATTTCTTTCCCTTTTTTATAAATAGGAAGATTTTCTATGTCAATTTCTTTTTCGTCTTCTTCGTCTTCAAACATATTATTTTGTTTTTAAATTTCAACCTTCAATAATTCTTCATAAGGATTTCCTTTTAATCCTAAAAGCTTGGCAAATGCAGCTTCAGTTTTTAATCCCTTCAATTT
>JAQIBR010000064.1 GCA_027858955.1 Bacteroidales bacterium | reverse complement strand
AAAGATTTGGTGCCTTCCAGCAAAAGAAAAATGCTTTTATTAGGACTTGTAATCGGTTTAGGAATTATATCGAAACACACTTCGGTTTTTTTATGGGCTGGTGCTGGATTATATATAATGTTTTATAACCGATTGTGGTTTAAGACATATCAATTATATCTAAGTGTATTAATTTCACTTTTCTTGTTACTTCCAGTTTTAGTTTGGAACATTGAAAACGATTTTATCAGTTTTGCTTACCAGAGTGAAAGGGCAAATATTTTTAGTTCGCCAATACGTTTCGATTTATTATTAACTGAAGTAGCAGGGCAGTTCTTTTATCATAATCCTTTTGTAACTGTTCTGGTTTGGATTGCTATATGGAAGGCTTTATTTAGAAATGATTTTATCGAAACAAAAAAACTGGCTTTATTTCTGTTTTTATCTTTGCCTATTTTGATATTGTTCTTATTTGTTGCCTTATTTCGCCAAACTTTACCACATTGGTCCGGACCAGCTTATCTAGCTTTAATGTTGATTGCTGGAGCATATTTAGCAGGAAAGTATCAGAAGAAAATACATTGGGCGGTTAAATCAGCACTTGCTCTTTTTGTCCTTTCAATGTTTTTGGGTGTAGCAGAAGTAAATTATGGGTTGGTGAATGCGAAAAAAATCATTGGTGTAGATTTGACTTTAGATATGTATGGTTGGAAGCAATTAGGCGAAAAAACTAAAGCATTATTTGAAGAAGATTTTGCCGAAGGTAAAATGTCAAAAGAAGCACCAATTATTTCCTGGCGTTGGTTTCCTGCTGCTCATCTTGATTATTATGTAGCTAAAGGAAACAGAAAAGAAGTGAAGGCAATTGGAAGTCTTGAACGTATCCATAAATATGCCTGGATGAATAAACAAAGAGGTGGTTTTCAACTGGGAATGGATGCTTATTTTATCACGTTTAGCAACGATTTTGAAGATCCAAATAAAAATATAGCCGACTATTTTGAATATATTCAAGCTCCTGATACTTTACGGATTGAGCGCTCAGGTAAGGTGGTTAAAGAGGCTTATGTGTATCGCTTGAAGAATTTGATTGCTATTCCTAAGAATGAGTTGGATTAATTCCCTTTTTTAATCGGTTAGATTATAAGTCTATTCAAGATTTCAGGATTGCAGAAATATAGTAGGCAGGAAAATAGGATTTAAGGGAAAATCTTTAGAAATTTGAAGTAAAACATCTGCTTGGGGTTATGTTCAAATTTCAAATAGATATTCTTTTTTTTTGAGATGTTAGCATTTAACAAACTAACTTTTAAATTCTAAAGATGTCAAAACACGGAAGCATTAGAAGATATACTTTAATCATTGAAAAAATTGGCAGAAATCAGTTTCCCTCTTTCAGTATAATCAAGGAATACTTATTTGAACAGGGCTTTGAAGTTTCAGCAAGAACAATTCAAAGAGATATAGAACAAATACGATTTGATTTCGGAATAGAAATCAAATATGACCGTACAAGAAATGGTTATTATATCGATGCAGAAACAAGCATTAATACTGACTCCCTTCTCCGCTTTCTTGAAATTGTAAACACAGCAGAACTTTTAACCAACAGCTTAAAAGAAAGTAGAAATACTCTCGATTATATTTCATTCGAGTCTCTCGGTAATTTAAGAGGGGTAGAAAATTTGAAACCTTTACTTTTTGCCATCAAAAATAATCGCAAAATCAAGTTTTCACATGAAAATTTTGAAACTGGCGAAACTAAAAAGCATTCTGTAAACCCATATTTACTAAAAGAGTACCAGAATAGATGGTATATAATTGGAATTATTGGTGAAAAGGAAGAATTCAGGACATTTGGTATTGATAGAATATTTAATCTTGAAGTTAAAGAAGAAGTTTTTCAAATCGAATCAAAAACAACACCCAACCAACTTTTCGAAAACACAATTGGATTGACTTATTCTCTCAAGAATATAGAAGAAGTGATACTCTCTTTTACTCCATTGCAAGGAAAATACGTAAAAACCCTTCCAATGCACAAATCGCAAATAATTCTAAAAGATGATGAAAATGAATTACTTATAAAACTCAAGATAATTCCTAATTATGAATTCGAACAGAAAATCTTGATGTTAGGAGAAGCTGTTAAAGTCATTAAACCGAAATGGCTCGTGGATAATATTAAAACATCTTTGCAAACAACGTTGAATAAGTACAAATGATTTTTAACTACGACATGTTTTGTCATTATAGAGCCATAACTTTGTTAGAAAATGAAAAATTATGGCAACGGAACTCGAAAATATTCATTCCGAAATAGTTCAGAGACAAGAAATTCTAAATTCGACTAAACAACAACTGAAAAAAGAATTTATAGGGATTGACCAAGTTATTGATGATGCTATTGACTCCTTAAGCTCGTGGTATTTGTTTCCCAATCTTCAAGATAAACCAGTAGTAGTAAACCTTTGGGGGTTAACAGGTGTAGGCAAATCTTCACTTGTCAATAGAACTTCTGAACTCATTCATTTTGATAACAAATACTTCCGTTTCGATCTTGGCGAAAACGATTCTAGCGGTTCAATAATTAAACGACAACTTGAAGAAATTTATGAAAATGAAAATGGTTTCCCCATCTTAATTGCTCTCGATGAATTTCAACATGCCCGCACTATTGATGAAATAGGACAAGAGGTTGAGAAATCAGCATCACGTATTATATGGCAACTTCTTGATTCTGGAAAATTTCAAATCTCAAAATACAATTTTCATTTGGAGGATATATATGACTTGGCTCAGAAACTTCGTCATCTTTTAAAAAATGGAGTCAAAGTATTAAAGGGAAAAGTAATTTCAAAAGCAATTTATTTTGTTGAACAAATGGAATTGAAAAGTGTATATGAGACATCAAATGGTACAGTAAATCAACAAGATATATTCAATGTGTTATTTGTACCAACAGATTATTATGAAATTATTTACTCTACAGCCAAAGAAAAATTCTCTAATTCATTTGAGGTTAAATTAAAATTGCTAAGCTTAAATGGATATGAAACAATCCAATTTCTATTAGATATTTTTTCGCAAAGCAATTGTCCTAAAACTGTTGACTGCTCGAAATCATTAATTTTTGTTCTTGGCAATCTTGATGAAGCATACACTATGAGTCGAGATTATAATCCAGATATGGATGCAGACGAATTTCACGAGCAATCACTCAAAATAACAATCCCAATTGTAAAAAATGCTCTTAAAAGAAGATTCCGAAATGAGCAAATTGCTCGCCTTGGAAATAATCATATTATATACCCTGCATTTAATCAAGAATCTTTCAAAAAAATCATTGGTTTAGAGTTAGCCAAAATCACAAAAATTGTATATACACAGCAAAAAATCACTTTGAAATTCGATCAATCTATTCATGATATGATTTACAAAGAAGGAGTTTATCCAACACAAGGTACAAGACCCATTTTCACAACTATTCACCAGATTATCAACTCTAAACTAGGGAAAGTGATTTCACATATGATACTTGAAAAATTAAATGTATCAAAGATGATATTCAAAGCACTGAACACTAGTGTAATTGTTGATTACATAGATGGTCAGAATATTATTCATACTCTTGTAATCAAGCAAAATCTCAATCTCGAAAAACTTAGGAAGAACAAAAAAGATGATATTCAAGCAATCACCGCTGTGCATGAAACAGGTCACACAATTATCTCAACAATACTACTTCGAACGCTTCCAGAAGTTGTTTTTTCTAATACAGCCGAAGATGGCAATGCAGGTTTTGTGTATTCAAAATTAAAATGGAAGTATATTTCACGTAAAGAAATTCAAAACCGTCTTGCATTATTTCTTGCAGGATATGTAGCGGAAAAAATTATTTTCGGTGAAGAAAACGTTACTACAGGTGCAGAGGGCGATATCGAAAAGGCAACAGAATTTGCATCTGACATGCTCAAAAAGTGTGGTATGGGCTCGTTTTTGGCTTCTTACCATACTAAAGATTTAATGACCCGGCTATACTTGCATGACGAAACTAATAAGATTGATAATGAAGCTGAAAAATGGTTAAAGTCGGCAAAAGAATTAGCAGAGGCAACTCTTAAAGAACAAGAACCCCTTCTTATTAAAATGGCAGACTACTTAAGTGATAATCGAATTATGACAAAAGAAAAAATAAAATATATGATAAAGAATTATGCTCGAAATTTTGATTTGGATACGATAATTGAAAATGGCGATCGAATCTTTTACAGGAATCACCTTAAGGATAAAGTGTTTGCAATTGAAAAGGAAAGTGAAATTCAACAGGAAGTTGATTCTTACAAATTAATGTTAAATAAAAAGTCAAATAGTAAATGAATGATAGAACTCAAATAATTGTCTTTTCCCGCAAAAGTTGGCATCTTTTTTAATGATGAAAAAAGTGATCATTGCTAAGTGCAAATAATTACATATCTTTAAACTTGAGAAATAATGGAACAGAAACAGGTTAAAAGTCACTACTGCTCATACATTAATTATTATGGGAATTTGTATTCAATCACATAAACAATAATAAAATGAATTCAGAGAATCTACTGTCGCTTTTAAAAAAAATAGAACATGTTTTAGAAAGGAATGAAGAAATAGTTCGAATAAAAAAAGAATCCTTTAATATTTTTTCTATTCTGCGAAAAGAACATGATGAAGAAAAACTTCATTCTGCTTTTCTGGCCGAATTATTAAATTGCAAAGGGAGTCATGGACTGAAAACAACCTTTTGCAAACTATTCGTTAAGAGATTTTTAATTGACAAACCGGTAAGTTCTCAATTTACAGTTGACGAAACTGTGAAAGTTAGAAAAGAGAAAAGTATAGGCGATCTTGGCCAGATAGACATATACCTTGAAAACGGGGAAAAAGAAATAATTATTATTGAAAACAAAATATACGCTGAGGATCAGGAAGAACAACTTATTCGCTACAATAATCATTTAAAAAAAATAACTGGAAAGGAAAAACATAAAGGAACTCTTATTTATTTAACTCTTAATGGCGATCTTCCAGCTGAAATTAGCATTAACAGCAGGGGTAATACCTTAAAAGAAGGGGAAGTTTACTATTGTAGATCCTATAAAGTTGATATTATTGATTGGCTTAATGATTGTTTAAAAGAAGCTGCAGATTTTCCCTTCGTTAGAGAGACAATTAAACAATATATAATTTTACTTAAAAAATTAACCCATCAATTAGAAAATGAAGTTATGGATGATATTAGAAAAATAATAACTGAAAATTATGAAGCTGCAAAAGCAATTGAAGCAAGTGTTAAGAACGTTGAATTAGATAAAACAACTAGCTTTCTTAAGGATATTAAGAAAGCTGTAATCAATAAATTGAACGCCAATTGGTCGATAGAATTAGATACTGACTTAAGTAAAGCATATACTGGTATAAAGATTCGGCATAAACATTGGGTCGACAACATCGTCGTAAAGCTCCAAGGGGAAAGTAAGATTCCTTGGAATAGTGTAATTTATGGTATTGCCGGAGATAAAAATAAGTCGAAAAATGCTAAAATTAAAGAAATATTATCTAATGTTGAAATATTAAAACTTGACTTTAAAGAATCTCAACATTTTATTTTTTATAAGTATATTTTTGATTCTAGTACGGACAATGAAATAAAGAAGATTTTTTCTAATTCTGAACGGGAAGAATTAGTCGAGAAGGTTTCAGAGAAACTTATAGCTTTATCCTTAGCATGTGAAAACGTGCTCGCTATGTCAAAAAAATAAAAACCCATCCACAAATGCAGACGGGCTCAGAATATATTAGAATTGTTTTTGGTTTATTCTCCTTTCTTATAAATAATAGCATTTATAGTAACATCGTCACCACCCATATTGATAGTCATACCATAGGGGCGCTCAGCGGAAATATTAATTTGTGCTTTTCCGGTTTTTCCTGTAAGCTGTTGCCAAATGGTTACGGCCTGATGAACTCCTGTTCCTCCGGTTGGATGTCCCCAACCAATTAAGCCTCCAGTTGTGTTCATAGGAAGAATGCCATCGCGCTTGGTATTTCCTTTAGCTACAAAATCGCAACCTTCACCAGGTTTTGCTAGTCCTAAAGCTTCTACTGTAAGAATGCCAGCAATAGTGAAACAGTCGTGCAATTCTACTGTAGCAATTTGATCAATAGACAATCCAGTACTTTGAAACACTTTTTCTATAGTTGTTTTAATGGCTTTCAATTCTGTTAATTCAGTTGGATCTTCAGTAATATTGCGAATAACTTGTGCGTAGCCAACAACTTCAACAGCGTCTTTTTTATCAATTCCAATACGTTTTAATCCTTCTTCGGAAGCAATTATAATTCCCGAAGCAGCATCCGAAACTTTTGAGCAATCCATATAGTTAAGATTATCTACAAATACTTTTCCATTAGGCTCCGATTTAAAAGAAAGTCCATAAGGATCAGGATGTGTATTGTGATATTCTTGTGCTGTTGGATCTAATCGTGCATTTTCTATCGCGTTAGCATACCATTGTGCCATTCCTTTTCTTGCTTTGTCGCGATCGTATTTTGCGAAATAAGCACCGGCTCTATCGCTAAACTGACCGGGAAAAAAATAAGCGTGACCTTTTTTTCTTTTTTTGAACCAGCCTGCATATGCCAGAATGTCAGCACCATAGATGGCTTTTACTGTATTTTGAACTTCAGCACCCATACTTAAAACTACTTCCGCCGATTCAGCTAAAACAGATTTAATTCCACTCACTAAAGAAAGAGAGCCGGAACCACAAGCACCTTCCACACTTGTAGCAGGTTTGTATTCCAAACCTTTATCAATCATCGGAAAAAATCCTGGTAAGTTGCCTTGTTTGTTAAAATGTGCAGCCATAAAATTACCTAAAACGCTCTCGTCAACACTTTTAGCGCCACCATCAATTTGAGTTAAAACACCTTGCCCAGCTTCAATTAAATATTCTTCAAGTCCTGGACGTTCTTTTTTAGGATTAAACTCTTTGCGACCGGTTCCCATAGAAATAGTATTATATCCGGCAGCCATATATACTTTTCGTCTTAAATTTTTCATCTTTTTAAATTTAGAAGCTTAATCAAAATATTTATTTACTGGTCCAAAAGCGTGGAAAAACCCAGTCAGCATTACTGTATTTACATCATCGGAACTTGCTGCTACTCCATCTGCAACTAATTTTTGGCCAATAGCATTTGAACACGCTCCATATTTTAAACCCAGCTTAGCTCCAAGACTATTCATTGCCTTCATATTTGTAAAGAATGCTGTAAAGATTTCGTCTTTATTTTTCTTACGAATAACTGCTTTCCAAGACATAAAACCATCGGGCATTTTGCCGAGAGCATCATCACATTTTTCAGCGAAATCAGTAAAATTAACGTAAGATTTTGTATCGGGATCAAAAGCAGCAATAGCTTGATCTCTTTCGTATTTTAAGAAACCGTCTTTTTGAGCTCCGCTACTCAGTTGTCCGCCTGTAATGCCTAATTCGATAACTCGATTGAGTATATCACTATGTAAATCTTCGTCAGGCATATATGGATCCATAACATTAAGAATATATTTCATTACATCAACTCCTACATAATCCATCAACTGAAAAATTCCCATCGGGCGCACAAGATAATCTTGGCTCACTTTATTTATCATATATACGGCTTCTGGCCAGGTATATTTTGCTGTTAAAGCTTTTGCCTCATTGATTCCGTGCAAACCATCGCGTATAAAATGACCGTTTCCAATAAATCCAGCGATATCGTTAGATGGAACAATTATTTTCCTAATTCCTTTTGCATAGCCATAAGCAAAATCTACCATAATAGGATCAGTATTTTTGGTAGTAATCAACTCAACGAGCTTTTGAACGGCTGGAGGATTATAGAAATGGAATCCCAAAATACGACCTTTTAAATTGGCTTTTTCCTCGATAAGCTTAATGGGAACCGAGCTTGTGTTTGTAAAATACCAAGGTGTATTTGGGTTGTTTTTGTCGATTTGAGAAAGGATTTTCACTTTCAAATCGGGATTTTCGCTAACAGCCTCGAAAATGAGTCCTGAGCGGTAGGCCACTTCCATTGCTGTAGTCGGACGGATAACATTCATCACATCAAAAATATACTGATCGATGATTTCGCTATTTTCGATAAGATCAGCTCTATCTTCATATACAGAGCGTAACCAAACAGTTTGTTTTTCAGCGATTTTTCTAACTTGTCCATTAATGTAAGGCATTATTCCGGCAAGACCTTCATCGGAAAGATCGATGGCGTTTATAACAAAAGTTTTGCCTTTATTTTGGGGTTTAAAACTGAGATTGGTCATTTCAACAGCTGTAAGAAGAAGAATTCCGCTACCCATTTTACCGGCTGCGCCCAAAACACTTACGTTTTGCAATTTTTCGTCGTATGTCATTTTTATATTATTTTTTTAATTTTTAAATCTTGTCAAACTATATTTAAATCAATATTCTGATTTTATGATGTCGAAGATATTCTTTGTGAAACTTAGTGTCTTCTTTGTGATCCTTTGTGAAATAGCTATTACACAAAGATACACAGAGCTATCACAAAGTTACACAGAGTAAATTACCAATTAGGTTTTCTCTTTTCTAAAAATGCTTTCATTCCTTCTTCGCCTTCAGTGCCTTTGCCAAACAAAGTTCCAAATTGAGAAGCTTCCAGCTTTTCTCCATCGGTGAAATCCATATCATAACCTTGAATCGTTGTTTGTTTAACAGCTTTAATTGCTTGCGGACCTTTTGATGCAATATTTTTAGCAATTGCCCTACAAGTTTCTATTAATGCTTCCGGTTCTACAACTTTTTGAACAAGCTTCAATCGTAATGCTTCATCTGCAGTTATCATGTCGGCTGACATTAAAAGGTATAGAGCATCTGCAATTCCTATAAGTCTGGCCAAACGCTGAGTTCCTGCAAAGCCTGGAATAAGACCTAAGTTTACTTCGGGCTGACCAAATTTAGCTTTTGTACTAGCAATTCTGAAATCGCAGCCCAATGCCAATTCCAATCCGCCACCCAATGCAAAACCATTAATAGCAGCAATTACAGGAATATTAAGTGTGCTAAAACTGCTAAACGTTTTTTGTCCGCGAGCCGAGAAAATACTGCCTTCTTCAGCTGTTTTATTCGCCATTTCTGCAATATCTGCACCTGCTACAAAAGCCTTATCTTCTCCTGTAATAATTACGGCTCGCAAATCGGTATCAACCTTAAATTCAGCAACTGCTTGATCCATTTCTTCAAAGAAACGAGTGTTTAAAGCATTCATTGCTTGTGGCCGACTTATTGTTACAATAGCGATATTATCCGATATTTCAATTTTCAATATTTCGTAAGTCATAAGGCAAGATTTTGATTTTTTTAAAAACCGTCAATGTATATTTAATTTCTGATAATCAGCAAGATAATATAACATTCATTTGCGATTTCAAATGTATGCATAATATTTTTTTTGGCAAACTATTTCATCAAAATAGAACTATCAAGTGCTAATTTAGAAATTCTTAATACTAATATCAAGTAGAGAAAGCATGAAAAACGTTAAAGAAATTTTAAATAGAAAAATTATCTTTGATGTTCTATTTATAAAACTATGAATACAATTATAGATCAGATTTTAATTTTGGGCATACTCGCAGGAATAGGTGCAATAGCTTTTCGTTTTAAAATATTGGAAGAAGGAGCCAAAAGTGTTATAGAAAAACTGGTTTTTTATGTTAGCCTGCCTCTACTAATTGTCACCAAACTTTCGACTTTAGAATTTACTACTGAAATTCTTCGCAATGCAGGATTGGTAATATTATTTACTTATGCAATAATGTTTTTTCAGTTACTTGTTGGAAAGTTTAGTGCACGCATTTTCGGTTTGCAAAAACCGCAAGCCGTTATTCATAGTCTTCACCATATGCTTGGCAATATTGTGTTTTTAGGCTTCCCGCTTCTGGATGCCTTGATGCCGGGCGGAGAAGCTTTGTTGTATGCCGCTCTGTATCAATTGGTTCTAAATACGATTTTATGGTCGTATGGAGTAATACAGCTAAATCCCGATAACAGACAAAAAGGTTGGGGACAATTGAAAAAGCTCGTAAATCCAAATACTATTGCATTGAGTTTAGGTTTGTTAATGATGCTTTTGGAACTCCGTTTTCCACCGCTTTTACAGAAGTCGTTTAGTGGTTTAGGAAGTACAACTTTGTACTTAGCAATGCTTTATATTGGGATATTATTGGCACAAATGAAATTAAAGGAAGTTTTCAAACTTTCGATATTTACTTTTAGTTTTAATAAATTGATTTTAACTCCTGTCTTATTTCTTTTTACGATTTATGGCTTGATTGAATATTTCTCAATCCCAATAAATAATACAGCATTTACGGTTTTGATACTTGAATCGGCTATGCCGGCAATGACTATTTTGGTACTTCTAGCAAAGCGTTTTGGAGCAGATGATTCTTTGGCAATGAAAAACTTTTTTGTTAGTACAGTGCTGAGTTTGATTAGCTTGCCTTTTATACTTTATTTGTTGACTTGGGTGCAAGCTTAGCATAAGGCTTACTAAAACGAATAAATATTTATTCCTGTCGTTATAAATCAGGGTTTGAATAAAGAGTTAGAAAAGCCTTATATTTGGATTGTTAACATCAAAAACCTAAATCATGAATAACCTGAAGTATAATCTCTTGTTTAAAACAAGTTTAATAGTAGTAATCGCCTTACTTTTACTTATTCCGTCTTTTATGATTGAGGAATTAATTTATGAAAGAGAAAACACACAACGAGAAGCTGTTTTGGAAGTTAGTTCAATTTGGAGTAATGAACAAACTATAACTGGGCCTATATTATCAGTTCCTTTTAATAGATATATAGAGCAATATTCAACAAAAGATTCAGTAGAGAAGATTGTTCAAATTAGAGATCACATTCATTTTTTGCCTGATATTCTTAATGTTGAAGGTGCTGTTATGCCCGAAAAAAGATATCGTGGAATTTATGAAGTTGTGGTTTATAACTCAAATATTCATTTTTCCGGGTCTTTCTATTCAATTGATTTTAAGAGTTTTGATATCCCTATAAATGACTTATTGCTCGATAAAGCATTTGTTACTATTGGCATAAATGATTTAAGAGGAATTGAAAAGCAGATTGAATTAAACTGGAATGATGAGAGTATTTCGTTTACGCCTGGAACTGTTACTAATGATATTGTTAGCAGCGGAATAAATGCGGAGGTTAAAATAGATATGAACAAGCAAACTTCCTACGTTTTTTCATTCGATCTTGATTTAAAAGGAAGCCAATTGCTTCATTTTATTCCTGTTGGCAAAGTGACTGACATAAATTTAAAATCGGAATGGAATAACCCAAGTTTTAATGGTGCATTCTTACCTGATTCAAGAGTTATTGACGAAAATGGCTTTACTGCTCACTGGAATATATTGCATTTGAACAGAAATTTTCCGCAATCCTGGATTGGTAGTAGTCAATCTGTGAGTAACTCAGCTTTTGGAGTTGATTTATTGCTTCCCGTGGATAATTATCAGAAATCAACTCGGACGATTAAATATGCAATTTTATTTATCGTCTTAACTTTTATGGTCTTCTTTTTTGTTGAAATATTGAACAAGAAATTTATTCACCCTATACAATACATCCTAGTTGGCCTCGCATTAATCATTTTCTTCTCACTATTACTCGCCATTTCCGAACATATGAAATTTAATTATGCCTTTATTATTTCTGCGGTTTCAACATTATTATTAGTGACTGCTTATGTAAAATCCATTTTAAAATCGAACACTCTAAGCATATTAATATCAGCTATTTTGGCAATTTTGTATAGCTTTATTTTTGTGATAATACAACTACAGGATTATGCACTTTTAATTGGCAGCATAGGATTGTTTATTATTCTTGGTCTGGTTATGTATTTTTCAAGAAAAATTGATTGGTATAATATTAATTTGGAGGAGAATAACTAAAAACGGATTCTGACATTGAGCTGTCGTGAAATTGAAACCGGAGCTTTCTTCTGTTTCTGTATCATTGTATGTTTAACCTCTACGAGGTATTTATCAATTCTGATAATTTTTGCTACAATACTTTATGCTCTACGAGCAATGACAAGATATTAGAGACTATAAATTACATCGTAGATGTTTTAGCTCTACTTTATGCTCTACAAGCAAATAAAAAGGCAATATATTTTTCACTTGCCGCGTAGTTTTAGTATTTTAGAGATCGGTAAAATATAAAAATACATCGTAGATGTTTTAGTATTATAGAAATCAGAATATTATGTTATTCAATTCCCCGTAGGGCATAGGCGTTAACTTAACACATAACATATTGATATTCTGAATACGATAAATAATATATTTTTATAACTGATTTTTCAACCCGCTGTATTAAAATATGCGAATTTGTTTTTCAGGCTGAAAGCCCAATTGAATTTAGCCCAAGGCAGCGTCTTGGGTGGAAAATTTGAAGACCTCCTTTTGCGGCCTGAAGGGCAATTAAAGTACCGAAGAATAATCACCTTATCCTCTTTTTAAATGATAAGAAATTCTATACCTGATTAGCAACTTAAAAATCCAACATAAACAGAAAAGCCTGAATGCCAATAAACAATTTCCGTAATCATCATCTGGTCAGTTTAATTTAGCTGTCCTTTCAGGACGTATTTTTACGATTAATTTATTTTCCCAAGATGATATCTTAGGCTAAATTTAACTATCCATTCAGGATGAATATTACGTTTTTTTTGGTGAATTTTGAACAAGAATGATTTTAATTTTAGCTTAAGTTGACGCGTATGCCCGTAGGGGATACACAAAAAAAATTATAAACTTGCTTAACTTTATGTTTTGCCCTTAAATGATTATTTGCCTTCCTAAATATCATTATCTTTCCCAAACCTACCAACCATTGCAACAGGTTCACCCTTGCTCATTGGGGAAGTGGCGACTATGTAAAGAATAATTCCATCATAAGGCGAATATATCTTCTGAAGTAATGCCAATTGTAGTTCAAAATGCCGCATAGCAAATTTTGAATTTATCCCGAATATTCGGGATTAATGCCGATAGATCAACGAAGCCACTAATTGAACGAAGTGAAAATATGCGGCATTTAGTTGACTAATCGGTATTAGTTGCTTCTCCCGGAGAACTTAATTTTATATTAATGAATGCATTACTAGATGCAGATGATCATGTTATAACAGTTTCTCCAAGTTACTAATCCTTAATCGAAGTTGTTAGAGCGATTGGATGCGAGGTTTCTTTTTTGGAAGAGAAAATTTCCCTGAAGCGCTGAACGAATTTGATAAATATTTAAAACTTTATTAAGCTACACGACACAATATTAAGTTTTGGGCTCAAAAAAAAGCGAAACTGCTGCCTCGCTTTTTATATTTTTCTAAAAGGACTTAATCTTATTTTCCTAGGGAACACCAACAGTAATATCAGCTACAATTCCAACGTTAAACCCAATAGTAAATGAAGTTTGATTCACATGCCCGGAAAAGTCTACTGTTGCATCATGCATATCGTTTATGATACCGGAAAGAACACTAAAATCAGCAGCAGTTAATCCAATTACAAACTCAGTAGCAAGAATTTCAGGAGTAGTTGGAGTAGAAGGAGTATATGCAGTAAGCGGTTTAACCGTACTAATTATATGGTTAAACTGAGTACCATTCACATTATCTGTAATAGTAAGTGAAGCGTCCAACAAACTAACTCCGGTTGATGGCGTTATAGAAGTTACTGTAATGGTCATTTCAGTAATAGTAACGTCCCTTATAGTTTCATAATAAGGTTCTAACTCTGTATTGATTGCTGGATCAAAAATAGCCGTACCTGAAAATTCATAAGAGCCGGTTTTCGTTGTCTCAGAAATATTAAGGTCAATATTAAATTCAACATCTTGCAGAGTTACCTCAAGCATTTCTGTTATTTTGTCACAAGAAACAATCGTGATGGTTGTGATTAATGTTAGCGCAATAAATAAAAATGATAATTTTTTCATAATTGTATTTTTTTAAAGTGCTCAATATATATACATTCAAAGATACAAAAAAAACAAACGTATTTGCTAGTGGATTTGAATTCGTTTGGTTTGAATTTACAATGTAATTGTTTATTTAGTTGATGGTTTTTAACCTGCCTGCATATTCTCAGCTTCAGGTAAATGACCTGTTAATTTTGATGGATCGTGTATCAACACAGGGATATGCTGTGGACAAATCCAATAACTGCTATTTTTAAATTCTAAATGTACTAAAGGAACTTCTTCTTGATTTCTTTTGCAGAAAACACATACTTTATCTAAATTGTCCATTCTATTTTGTTTATTATTTTTGGCAAAGATCAGTATTTTATTACAAATAAATGGTATATGAGTACTTAAATATTGATAATTTTAAGGATTGTTTCCTTTACTTCATTCTCTGTTTTTAGAATCTATTATGATAGTTACAGGTCCATCATTGATAAGTTCTACTTGCATTTCAGCACCAAATTCCCCAGTTTTAACTTCAGTACTCAATAGTTTATTTAGCTCCTTAGTAAAGATTTCGTACAACGGAATGGCCTTTTCCGGTTTTGCAGCTCTGATATAAGAAGGCCGTGCTCCTTTTTTTATGCTAGCGTGCAAAGTAAATTGACTAATTAGTAATATTTCACCTTCTATTTGATTGATTGATAGATTCATAACTCCCTGCTCATCATTAAAAATACGCAGCTTAATAATTTTACCTATCAACCATTCTGCATCGCTGGATTCATCGGTATCTTCAATCCCCAATAAAACTAGCATTCCTTGTTCTATCTTTGAATAGACTTTTTGCTCAATACTTACAGTTGCTCTTTTTACTCTTTGAATAACTATGCGCATGTTTTTTCTGTGAAAATAGGGAAAATTTAGTAAAGGTTTCACTTGACAGTAGTCAGGGTTTCACTCAAAGTGAAGCCCTGACCATACTCATAGATGAACCCCTGACCAGCCAAATATCTGTTAGCTATGATCTTGTCACTTTTTCTCCTTAAGTTTCTCTAACTGCTCCAGCCCATTAATATGCATGTTTCGGCCAATTGATCCAATAGTTGCTAAATCAATTTCGCCTTTTATTACAATCAATGCATTTTCTTCATTTTTCCCTCCAGCAATGAGAATTAACTCTGTTATGATATCGCCTTTTTCGCGAACCATAAATTTAACATCAGTTCCTCCATCTTTTATCGTCATTAACTCTTGGTATTCATTGCTCGGTAAAGCTTTCATTGCTATTTGATAAAGATTTACTCCCTTATTGTTCACTGAATCCATAGCCAGAATGCGTATACTTTCGATCTTGGAAATGGCTGTTTTAAATTCTTTTCCTTCTTCTGAAGCATCCATGCGCGATAATATTTCGAACATAGCACTATTCATAGTTACCGATGTAAATCCGGCAATTCCATTGTATTTGTCGAAAACTTTGTCAAGGGCCGATTGAGCGTTTAGGTTTAAACTGATGGCAATAAATGCCGATACGAGTACAATTGTGATCTTTTTCATAATTTCTATTATTAATTTTATAATTTAATTTTATTGTTTGAAAATGCTTTAAGATATTTTAATTGATTAAAAGAGTAATCAATTTGTTCAATTCGATTAAGGTTTTTAATCTGTTTATTGTATGTTGTTTCATATTGCTGAATTGTTTGCGCACCTTTATTTAGCATATTGAGCTTTTCGAGCTTTTGTGAAGTGAATGCTGCCGATTGCTCCATATTGTTGGCTATTAATACAAGGTACTTTTGTGCCACTCGTATTTCTTTTGCAGTGAGCGGTTTGTATTTTGAAGCATCGTTATTATCAAGCAGAAAAAACAAACTACTCATCAATAATAATAATCCGGCAGCATAAGCAAGAAGTTTAGGAGTTGACAGAAAACCTATTTTTTTAGAATTTAATTTTTCCAGCAATTTTTGTTCAAAATCTTTTTGCGGATGTTTAATATTCTTTTGATCAACATTATACGCAAAATATATTTTAAAAGATGAAAGATGAGCAGGCGCATCATTTCGCGAAAAAGCATTTTTTAGTTGTTCCTCTTCGGCCAGCGATGTTTCGCCTTTCCAAAATCTATCAAGCAGTCGTTCTATCTCTAACCAATTCATTTTGTTCTTGTTTTAATAATCTTTCTTTAATCGAATTACGTGCACGCGAAATGTTTACTCTGATATTATTAATGCTAAATCCTGTTATTTCACTGATTTCATTATATTCATAACCTTCTATATCGCGTAATTTTAGGAGCATTTGCTGTTGTTCGCTCAGCAACTTCATTGCTTCTATCACCTGAGCATAAGTCTCGCTTTGTGTTAAACTGTCAAGAGGCGTATGATTGTATTCCGGATCTTTATATATTTCATCAATCCTTAAGGTTTTAAGCTTTCTCAATTTATCGATACTTGCATTTTTAACCATCGTCATTGCAAAAGTTTCCGGATTTCTAATGTCTTTTATGCTCTTTCTTTTTACCCATAACTTTAAGAACGTATCTTGAACAATATCTGCTGCTTCATCTTCACGTTTGACAAATTGTATCGCAAAGCGAAACAGCTTGTCTTTCAATGGAAAAAACATTTCTTTAAATTCATTTTGAAGCATCAAAAGCAAGTTTTTTGTTCAATTTGCATCAAATTTAATTGATTTCTTATTCTAAGACGAGCTTCTACCATTATCATTACAAATTAGCGATACATTTTTCGAGAAGCTTTTGTATCTTTGTAATTCAAAACTTTAAACCAAAACCAGAATTAATCATGTCAAGAAAAAATTATGGCATTGCAGCATTTGTTCTTTTAGTAATTTTCCTTATTTGGTGGATTATTCCTGGAGCTAAAACACAAGACAGCATACTTGTTAGAGCCGAACAAGGTGAATTTAAAATTAGTGTTACCACAACAGGTGAGTTAGATTCGCAATTTTCTACTGAAATAGTAGGCCCACAAAATTTACGGAATATCGAGATTTATAGCGAGATAAAACTCGAAAACATTATTCCTGAAGGAACAGTTGTTGATTCCGGTGATTTCATAGCTAGCCTTGATAAAACGGTGGTAATGAATAGGTTGGATGAAATAGATGCCAATATAGAAAAATTGAATACTCAGATAACTAATTCTAAACTAGACTCAGCTTTAACCTTGCGTGCTGCACGTGATAATATTATAAATCTTCACTATTCAACGGAAGAAATGGCTCTTGAATTGGAAAATTCCAGATTCGAAGCTCCTGCTATTCAACGACAAGCGGAAATAGATTTAGAGAAGGCCGTTCGTAATTACGAGCAAGCTGTAGAAGGATATCTTTTAAGGAAGGAAAAAGAAGAAACTACAATTCAGCAGATTATGATCGACCTTAAGAAGCAAACCAATGTCCGCAAACAAACAATGGCTATTCTCAGGGAATTTACAATCAAAGCTCAGCAACCAGGAATGGTAATCTATGCTAAAACAAGAAGAGGCGAAAAGATTGAAACAGGCTCTATGATAAGTCCCTGGAGACCGGTAATCGCCAAATTACCTGATTTAACACGCATGTTAGTTAAAACCTATGTCAACGAAATTGATATAAGTAAAATAAAAGTAGGTCAAAACGTTGAAATTGGTGTAGATGCTTTTCCAGGAAAGGAATTAAAAGGAAAAGTTACTGCTGTTGCAAATATTGGGGAAGAACTCCGTAATTCCAGCGCTAATGTTTTTGAAGTTACAATTTTTGTTGATGGTTCAGACGAAAGCCTTCGTCCGGCAATGACCACTAAAAATGTTATTGTTACAGAAGTACTTAATGATATGGTTTTCATTCCTCTGGAATGTTTATATGTACGGGATAGTGTTCAGTATGTGTATGTTAAAGGAGCTAAGAAATTGGTTGAAACCGGAAAAAGTAACGACAATAGTATTGTAATCACTAAAGGTATGGAAACTGGCGACGAATTGTATTTACTTCCACCCGAAGGTGCAAGTGAATGGAAGATTAAAGACTAACCTGCAATACTCTCAGTATGAACAAATTTAAATTAAAGCTGGATAAGTATCTACTTGTTCTTAGTATTGCATCCAAAGCGATTTTAGAGAATAAGGTACGCTCATTGCTCACTGCTTTGGGAATTATCTTTGGAGTAGCGGCAGTTATTTCGATGTTAGCAATAGGAAGTGGAGCTAAAAAAGAAGTGCTCGACCAAATGAAATTGGTTGGAGTTAATAATATTGTTATTACTCCCAGATTGATTCGGGCAAATGAAACAACATCATCTGAAGGTGAATCTGAGGAGGAAAATGATCTCGCTAAAGCCAAACTTTCTCCCGGATTAAATCTGGAAGAAGCTGCCGCAGCTAAGAAAATTATTCCTACCATCCAACGTGTATCGCCCGAAGTAACAAATGAGGCCATTGTAGTATATGCTAATAAAAGTATTGCAGGCGATTTTACAGGTATTACACCCGATTTCTTTGAAGTTTACGGTCTTGAGTTGAATCAAGGAAAACTATTCGTCGAAAAACATTATCAATACGGTGAGCAAGTTTGTATAATTGGTCATAAAATTAAATCAAGACTCTTTCCAACCGAAGAGGCTATAGGAAAGCAAATTAAATGCGGCGATGTATGGTTGCGAGTTATTGGTGTATTAAAAAGCAGAGGAATTGGTTCCGGCGATGGCAATCTTGGAATTGACGATTTTAATATGAATGTATATGCGCCAATTCAAACAGCTCTTTTGCGATTTAACGATCGTTCTGTTATAAGTAAAGCTAGTCTGGTTTCCGGGAGAAATAATGATAATGAGTCTTCCAACAATAACAGAAATCAGCTAGATAAAATTGTTGTTCAGGTAAAAGAAGCATCGCAATTACAAGCCACGGCTAATGTGCTTCAGCGAATGTTGGAACGGCGACACGCTGGAGCCAAAGATTTTCGAGTTATTGTCCCTGAACTTTTGCTAAAACAAGAACAGAAAACTCGAAATATTTTCAATATAGTATTAGGTGCCATAGCCAGTATCTCTTTAATTGTAGGCGGTATTGGCATTATGAACATAATGTTGGCTTCAGTTATGGAACGTATCCGCGAGATAGGAGTAAGGCGTGCTATTGGAGCCACACAGAACGATGTTATTCTTCAATTCTTAACCGAAGCAACTTTAATTTCTGTTATTGGAGGTATAATCGGAATTTTTCTGGGTTTGATAATCGCATTTGTAATTACTCAGTTAACCGGAATTTTAACCATTGTTTCCGGGTTTTCAATCTTAATTTCCTTTGGGGTTTCAGCAGGAATCGGCGTTCTTTTCGGATATATGCCTGCAAAAAAAGCTGCATTGCAAGATCCTGTAACTTCATTACGTCACGAATAAAAAACACAAAATGAATACTAAAATAATTACCATACTATTTATATTTAGCCTTAGTTTTTCAATCAATTCATTTGCGCAGCAGCGTGATTTAACATTGGAAGATGTTATAAATATTGCCAAAGAACAATCGCCAGATGCACTTATTGCTCAACATCAATTGCGTGCCAGTTATTGGGAGTTTAAAACCTATCGGCGCAGCCTATTACCTAGTTTGAGTTTTGATGGTACTATTCCATCGATTAATAGGGCTTTTAAAGCTTATACTACTTCCACAGGTGCAGAAGAATATGTTGATCAAAGCTATACTTCTTATTCGGGTAATTTGAGATTGAATAAAGTGATTGGTTTAACCGGAGGTAATATTTTTCTTTCAAGTGGCTTACAACGAGTTGATAACTTTTATGATTCAACAATGACAAATAATTATTTGTCAACGCCTATAAATTTGGGATTCCGACAACCTCTTTTCAATTATAATCCCTATAAATGGGATAAGCAAATAGAACCATTGAAATATCAAGCGGCCAAGCGAAATTATTTAGAGACAGTTGAGCAGGTTTCATTAACCGCCGTAAACTACTTTTTTAATCTTCTTTCAGCGCAGATAGATCAGCGTGTAGCTCAAATAAATGTTTCGAATTATGATACATTATATAAAATAGCGCAGGGCAGATACGTCTCTGGTAAAATTGCCGAAAACGATTTGCTACAGCTTGAGCTTAACTTTTTAAACTCACAATCAGCACTCGAAAATGCAAATTTAGAATTGGAAAATACAACTTTTCGTTTAAAATCGTTTCTTCGAATCCAGAACGATGAAAATATTCGCTTAATTATTCCTCAGCCAAAAGAGTTCGCCAAAGTAGAATATGAATTAGCTCTGGAACAAGCGATGAATAATAGTTCCGATATAATAGACTTTGAAAGACTATTACTCGAATCTAGAGCCAATGTTAATCAAGCAAAATCAGAAAACGGTTTTAATGCCAATTTGTATGCTGTTTTTGGCCTAATGGGAAATGCGCTCACCTTTGGAGATGCATATGTTAATCCTGGCGATCAGCAACAATTAAGTATTAGTTTGGAAGTACCAATTTTGGATTGGGGAATGAGGAAAGGCCAAGTGAAAATGGCTGAAAGCAATGCCGACTTGGTTAAAACCTCCGTGGAACAGAAACGAATTGATTTTAGTCAGAATATCTTTTTACTGGTATCGGAGTACAATATGCAGCAAAATCAATTAGTGATAGCCGCAAAAAGTGATACAGTTGCAGCTAAAAGTTACAATGCATCTAAAAACAGATATTTGATTGGAAAAATATCTGTTACCGACCTCAACATTGCGCAAACAGAAAAAGATAAAGCAACTATAGCTTATATCAGAGCATTACAAACCTTTTGGCGAAACTATTTTGAGTTGCGCAAGATTACCTTATACGATTTTTATCAAAAAGAACCCTTGGATGTAGACTTTGATCAAATTACTGCAGACTAAAAACAATTAAGTATCACAATGCGTAAATTTATTCATTTTGGACATATTGGAAAACATTTTTTGTAACTTTGTTTTTTTTAAAATGTACAAATTAAAAATTATATTAGTATGTCAGTATTAGTAGGGCGAAAAGCCCCATTATTTGAAGCTACAGCAGTTGTAGACGGTGGCGAGATTGTTGAAAAATTTTCTCTTGATCAATTCATAGGAAAAAAACACGTGGTTTTCTTTTTCTACCCGCTTGATTTTACCTTTGTTTGTCCTACCGAAATTCTTGCTTTTCAAGACAGAATAGAAGATTTCGAAAAACGTAATGTTGCAGTTGTCGGATGTTCTGTTGACTCAGAACATAGCCATTGGGCTTGGTTAAATACCGAATTAAAGGATGGTGGTATTAAAGGTGTTAAATATCCTTTGGTCTCTGATTTATCAAAAACCATTGCCGAGAATTATGATGTATTGGCCGGAGATTACGATTATGATGAAGAAGATGATCTTTCTTCTTTTGATGGTGTTGCTGTTGCATATCGAGGATTATTCTTAATCGATAAACAAGGTGTTGTGCGTCATCAGGTGGTAAATGATTTGCCTTTAGGACGGAGCATTGATGAAGCATTACGAATGGTTGATGCCTTACAATATTTTGAGGAGCACGGCGAAGTTTGTCCAGCTAACTGGAAAAAAGGTGATGAAGCTATGACTGCCTCTCACGAAGGTGTTGCAACTTATCTAGCTAAAAAATAAAAGATGGCCGAAATAACTTTAAAAGGAAATAAAATCCATACTATAGGCAATTTACCTGAAGTTGGTAGTCAATTGAAAGACTTTATCTTGGTAAAAAATGATTTATCAAATGCAACATTAGCCGATTATGCGGGAAAACGTTTAGTGTTAAACATATTTCCAAGTTTAGATACAGGCACTTGCGCTGCTTCAGTTCGCTACTTCAATCAGGAAGCATCTTCTCTTGAAAACACAGTAGTTTTATGTATTTCTAAAGATTTGCCTTTTGCACAAGCTCGTTTTTGTGGAGCTGAAGGCTTAGATAAAGTAGAAACTCTTTCCGATTTTCGCTCTGGCGATTTTGGAAGAGATTACAATGTAGAGATTGTTGATGGACCATTAGCAAATCTCGAATCTCGTGCTGTAATCGTAGCCGATGAAACAGGTAAGATTAT
>JAQIBR010000047.1 GCA_027858955.1 Bacteroidales bacterium | reverse complement strand
GCTGTTTACCGTTGCTTCAATCAACAATAATTGTATAACTCTAATTTTTAGGTGTTTGAAGTTGGTCAATAAGCATTAAGGATAACTGATTAATTTAAAGTGTTATTATTGGTATGGGTATTAAAAGGTCTACAATTTATTATTTCAATTTTGGTGAGATTTCGTGCTTTAGTGATTTAGTAGCAAGAGATATTTCAAACGCATTTTACTGAAATAGCACATTTCCTGTTAAAAACAAAGAGCTAAAGCTAATATGCAAAGTACAATAATATAGTATATTTGCAAAAAATACGCAATGGAAGCAGGCCGAAATAAAGATCAAATTATAGTTGGAATTAGTCAGGGTGACTATAATGGAATTGGTTATGAGGTAATTTTAAAAACGTTTAGCGACAAACGAATGTTTGAATTTTCCACGAATGTTCTCTATGGCTCTCAAGATATTACAAATTTCTACCTTAAAAACCTGAATCTTCCGAACTATAGTTTAAATATGGTAAAAGATACTTCCAGGCTCCCCTCAAATAAGTTAAATATTATAGCTGGTCACGAGAAAAACCTTATTGTTGAATTCGGAAAATCAACTAAAAAAGCTGGCGAGATGGCTTTTTGGTCTTTGGAAAAAGCTGTTGATGATCTTAAAAATAGAAAAATTAATGTATTGGTAACTGCACCCATCAACAAAGACAATATTCAATCTGAAAAATTCAGATTTGCAGGACATACCGATTATTTGGGCAAAGCTTTTGATGTAGATAAATACTTGATGCTCATGGTTCAACAAAATTTAAGAATTGGTGTAATTACTGGCCATATTCCTTTAAAAGATGTTGCAGAAAGCATATCCATTGAACTTATCTTTCAGAAAATAAAAGTGCTAAATCGTTCATTAGAGTATGATTTTGGTATTCGAAAACCCAAAATTGCTTTACTAGGATTAAATCCACATGCTTCCGACAATAGTTTAATCGGTAAAGAAGAAGAAGAAATTATTATTCCTGCTATAAAAAAAGCGCAAAAAGAAGGTCTTTTAATTTATGGCCCTTTTGCCGCCGATGGGTTTTTCGCATCGGAAAATTATAAGAATTTTGACGGTATTTTGGCTATGTATCACGATCAAGGCTTAATTCCTTTTAAAACTTTGGCTTTTAAAGATGGCGTTAATTTTACAGCCGGTTTGCCTGTTGTTCGTACTTCACCTGCACACGGAACGGCTTATGAAATTGCCGGTAAAAATATAGCATCATCTGTTTCTTTCCGCCAGGCAGTTTATTTAGGAATTGAAATTTTTAAGAATAGAAAGGAATATGACGAAATAAGCAGAAATCCTTTACCATCAGCACTTAAAAAGATTAACCAAAAAATGATAAAAGATGAGGATGCATCTAATCTTTCTGATGAAAACAATGATAAAGGTGGTATTTCTTTCTCAAGTTTGGCATAAATTAATAACCTAATATTATTTAATGTACACTATTTCAAAAATAGCTTCTGTTGTAGCAGGAAGCATAATCTCAAACACAGATATCGATCCTAAAATTAGCGATATTCTTATTGATAGCCGAAAATTGATTTCCCCAAAAGGGACTATATTCATAGCTTTAAAAACAAGGAAAAACGACGGCCATAAATATATTTCATCTCTTTATCAGCGAGGATTAAGATATTTTTTAGTGTCAACATTACCAGTTGATACTGAGAATCTTACAAAAGCTCACTTTATAGTTGTTGATGACACGCTTGCCGCGCTTCAACAGTTAGTTAGCAATAAACGCAAGAATTTCAACATTCCAATTATTGGTATTAGTGGCAGTAACGGAAAAACTATTATTAAAGAATGGCTGTTTCAAATGCTTCAGCCTGATAAAGAAATTATTCGCAGTCCCAAAAGTTATAATTCGCAAATTGGAGTGCCGCTAAGTGTTTGGCAAATTAAATCACAACATGAATTAGCTATTTTTGAAGCAGGGATTTCAGAGCCCGATGAAATGCAAAAATTGCAGACTATTATTCAACCTACTTTAGGTATTTTTACAAATATTGGTCAAGCTCACGATGAAAATTTTATAAATACTAATCAAAAAATTGGTGAAAAGCTCAAGTTATTCACTAAGGTCGACACATTAATTTATAATCTGGACCATTCTGAAATACAAGGAATTATAATCCGCTCACAAATTCTTGAAAGTGTAAAACCATTTACTTGGAGCAATAAACAGGTAGCGGATCTACAAATTACAAAAGCTGAAAAAATTGAAAATGGCATACATCTAATTGCTCTCTTTAAAGAAGGTGAAATTGATATTCAGATTCCATTTATCGATGCTGCATCCATTGAAAACAGCTGCCATGTGTGGGCAACAATGCTTCATTTAGGTTATGATAATGATGTAATTAAAGAACGTATGCTTAAATTGAATCCTGTAGCTATGCGATTGGAATTGAAGGAAGGAATTAACAATTGCTCCATCATTAACGACAGCTATAATTCAGATATAAGTTCATTGGTAATTGCACTCGATTTTTTGAATCAACAAAACCAGCATAACAAAAAAACATTAATCCTTTCGGATATTTTGCAAAGCGGGAAAAGCGATTTGGATTTATATCAAGAAATTGCTCTTTTATTGGAAAATAAGAATATTGACAGACTCATAGGAATTGGGCCTGCAATTTCTCGCATGCATGACCAATTTAATCTTGATGTACAATTTTTTCTAAGCACAGAAGAATTTCTAAACAAATTTTCATTTACAAATTTCCAGAATGAAAGTATTTTATTGAAAGGTGCACGTTTCTTTGAGTTTGAACAAATATCAAAAGTTCTTCAACAAAAATCACATCAAACAGTATTGGAAATCAATCTTGATGCAATGATAAGCAACCTGAATTACTTCCGTTTGAAGCTAAAACCAGAGACCAATATGATGATTATGGTTAAGGCTTTTTCGTATGGAAGCGGGAGCTACGAAATTGCTAATATCATGCAATATTTCAGAGCCGATTATTTAGCTGTAGCCTACGCCGATGAAGGCGTTGAGCTGAGGAAATCAGGCATTAATCTGCCAATAATGGTTATGAGTCCTGACGATCAAAGTTTCGACAGTATATTAAAATACAATTTGGAGCCTGAAATTTATAGTTTCACTATACTCAACAAACTTGAAGAAGCTATTAAAAAGAATATTTTACCAAAAAATAAGCCTGTAAAAATTCATCTTAAGATTGATACAGGAATGCATCGCCTGGGTTTTGAGCCTGATAATATTGATGAATTGATTAAAAGGCTTAATGCGAATAAACAAATTTATCCAACTTCTATCTTCACTCATCTGGCAGCAAGCGGTGACCCTCGTTTTGATGATTTTACTCACCAACAAGTAACCAGTTTAAACGAAGCAAGTGAAAAAATACAGAGCCATTGCGATCATTCTTTAATAAAACATGTGCTAAACTCTTCAGGAATTAGTCGTTTTCCAGATTACCATTTAGATATGGTGCGTCTGGGCATAGGACTTTATGGTCTGTCTCCAAATCCTTTAGAGGAAAAAAACCTGCAAAACATCGGTAGCTTAAAAACAAGTATTACACAAATTAAACATTTAAAAATCGGCGAAAGTGTCGGTTATAACAGAGCTTATGTTTGCAAAGAAGATAAAACTATTGGAATCATTCCAATTGGCTATGCAGATGGACTTAATCGCTTGTTAGGGAATGAAAAAAGCCAAGTAATTGTAAATGATACTAAAGTGTCGATAATCGGTGATATATGTATGGATATGTGTATGATTGATCTTAGCGAGACAACAGCACAGGAAGGCGATGATGTTATAATTTTTAGTAATCAACAGCATATAAAAGAACTAGCTAATGTAGCGCAAACCATTCCCTATGAAATTCTGACTGGTATTTCAAGGCGTGTTAAACGCGTGTATTTTAGAGAATAATATGAAATCTGTACTTCTTAGAATTGGCTATATCAGTTCTGTAATTATTGCCGTAATTTCTTTTTATTTTTTCGATTTACAACGATTTTTTCAAGTAGATTATTTGAATCAATTTTTGAATTATATACAAGCACAAGGAATTTTAAGCGCTTTTATTCTTTCATTAATATTGATTTTGTTTTCTGTTTTAAATCTACCAACATTCTATTTTTCTATTCTGTTTGGTTACCTGTTTGGTTTTATTCCTGGACTGATAATCAGTCTAATAAGCAGAACTTTAGGTGTTGTTTTGGCCTATTATAATATCCATTATTTATTTTTTGATGTCTTTACAAAAAAATATGGTGAACAAACTCAGATTAAAAAGATTAATCAACTGATTGAAACAAAGGGATTTTCAGCGATTATTATATTACGAAGCCTTTATATTTTTCCAACAAGCTTTTTAAACGCTGCTTTCTCCATTTCAAAAATAAAACCTACGCCATATTTTTGGGGTTCTGCAATTGGTTTACTTCCAACATCTATTATTAATGTAAGTATGGGATTTTTTATTCAGCAAAACCAAAGCTTAAGTGATAATCCCCTCTTATTAGCACTGAGTATAATATTAGCTATTGGATTAGTTGGATTTAGTTTAATATATATGCGGAAACTAAAATAGCCCAATATATTATCGACCAATGAGTTATACCAATTGTAGTTCAAAATGCCGCATAGCAAATTTTGAATTTACAATGGTTAATGCCGATAGATCAGCAAAACCGCAAATTGAACGAAGTGAAAATATGCGGCATTTAGTTGACTAATCGGTATTAAACAACAGGTTAATTGTATCGTTACGTATAAGAATAGTAGAAGTTTGTGAGACACTTTCCTTTCAACCTGTCTGCCGCAGGCAGAGTTACTGGAGATTTGAAGCGCTGGCAGCCTAAGACTTGGCGTGGGCAGGGGCTACAACCCTTTATTATAATACTTAACCTGCTTTTATTTTAATACATTGTTGCAGAAAATTATTTTTTCTTTCCTATTACTAAGAGTGAGTCTCCTTCTTCAAATTCTTGATAACTAATTATAGAAATAATCTCAAAATAATCTTTAAAGAAATGTTTAAGTTTCTTTTCATTCTGATAATTTACATAAAGCCCTTTGAAAATTTCAAAATCTTCACCTTTCCAAAAAGAATGACAAATAATACCCTTAGATTTCACGATTCTGTATTGTCTTTTAATGGAATCTTCCAATTCTTTATCCTTTAAATGATGTAATACTTTGTTTGAGTATATACAATCAAAAGTTCTGTTTGTGTCTATTGTAACAGCATCTAAGTTTAGAAACTCATCATTCGGATACATAGCAATCAAATGTTTTAAAAACTCAGATGAATTGTCAGAACCAATTACATTAAAAGATTTATTTAGTATTTTCCAATCTGATCCTGGGCCTGAACCAATTTCAAGTATATTTGAATTTGAAGGTAAAACCTTTTTAAGTTTTTCTATCAGTTCTGAGCCATTAACGTCTTTCGCTAATTCAATGTACTCTTCTACCGATTCTTTAGTTTTATAGTATTCTTCATCCATTATTTGTCAGTTTTAAGTTAGTAAAATAATTTTTATGGACTAATTCTTAGCTTGGAAAAATCTTCTCTTTAATGCACTACAACTACTAATTATGTCAGGTGTGAATATACCTTTTCCATACCTGATACATATTTTGAAAAAACGTAATCCTGTTTGGGTAATTGGTTGTTAATATTAGAAGCTTGGGAAGCAAACTTTACTCCAAATTTTAGCTCCAATATTACATTGCTGTTATCAATTTCATTCTGTGAATACAAATTATTTTGGCTTATAAATTTATAGTACTCAAGCTTATGGTCAATAGTAAAACGAAAATGAAGGTTGTTGGATCGATAATATCTTCTAGTGTACGAATTCAGTAATCTAGCTTCCAAATCTTTTGTTTCATCAAATACTTTGGATGGTAAGCTTGCTTTTGCCAATACTTCTTTTATAAGATTCGAATTAAAGTCCTCCTTAATATTAAATTCAGGTAATTTGAATGATTTTTTAATTCTTAAATCTCCCCTTCTAAATTTAAATTCTAAAACAGGCTTAGATACTTGACCAAAAGTGTTGCCATACCAACGAATTCTAACTTTCATTCGATCAATATTATCAGTTTTATGATCGTAATAAAACTTTAATTCGGGATTATCAAGATAAATATTATTTACTTGCCTTTGCTTAAATATTTTACGAAAGTTAGCAGGATGATCTTTTACAATCTTCTCAACAAAAGCAAGTTGCATTTGGTTAAATACAAATTTTTGCTCATAACGCTGTTGAATATTTCCTGAAACTGCCGACATAATTAATCATTTAGAAGTCATCTACTGTTTCGTAAAACTTTTTCCTTTGCCTGGCGTCGTATTTTTCACAATCTATTTCTACAGAAAGCGGTTTGAAAGGTTTCTCAAAATCACCTTTATACAAATCAATCCTATCATCTGCATAAGTATCTTTCATAAACAAAGCCCAAATAGGCAAAGCCATATTTGCTCCTTGTCCCTCTGTAATAGTTCTAAAATGAACAGAACGGTCTTCGGCACCTACCCAAACTCCAGTCACTAATTTTGGAGTAATACCCATAAACCAACCATCGGATTGATTTTGAGTAGTTCCGGTTTTACCCGCAATCGGATTCGAAAATCCATATTTGTATCTCAGGCGCACTCCTGTTCCGCTCTCCACAACACCTTTCATCAACGCAATCATAAGGTATGCCGTTTCTTCACTCATGGCTTCATTAGATTCGGCTGAAAAACGCTCCAGTACATTTCCATTTTTATCTTCAATACGCGTAATAAAAATTGGTTTCAGGTGAACCCCTTTATTTGCAAAAGTTGACATGGCACCAACCATTTCATAAAGTGAAACATCGGGCGTGCCTAAAGCAATGGCGTGTACTGGGGGAATATAACTAGTAATACCCAGATTTCGTGCCATTTTTACTACCGCCGACGGATTGTACTTATCAATTAGTTGTGCCGATATCCAGTTAATGGAATTGGCCAAGGCCCATTTTAAGGTAACTTCGCGGCCTTCAAATTTTTTGTTAGAATTACGAGGTTGCCAAAAAGTACCATTTGGTAAGCGAATAATTGGTTGAACATTAGCCATTTTACTGCAAGGCGACATATTACCTTCTTGCATTGCAAGTGTATAAACAAAGGGTTTAAAAGTAGAACCTACCTGTCGTTTTGCTTGTGTTACATTATCATACTTAAAATATCGATAATCAAGGCCTCCCACATAGGCCTTTACATGCCCAGTTTGTGGTTGAACTGACATTAATCCAGCTTGAAGAATATGCTTATAATATCTAATGCTATCCATGGGTGTCATAATTGTATCAAAATCGCCATTCCACGAAAAAAGAGTCATCTCGGCTGGTGTATTAAAAGCGATATCAATTGAATCATTAGAATAATTTGCTTTTTTCATCAAGCGATAGCGTTCTGAACGACGCATAGCAGTTTGTAATATTTTTTCTATTTCCTCTTCCGAGTCTTCTTCATCAAAAACGAAAGGAGCATTTGTATATCCTTCCCAATGTTTATAAAATGATGGTTGTAAATCTTTTCCTAAATGTTCACGAACAGCCTTTTCGGCATAGGCTTGCATATCATAATTAACTGTAGTATATATACGTAATCCATCGCGATATAGATTATAAGGTGTGCCATCCGGTTTAAGCTGCGAGTCGGCCCAATCATTAAGCCAGCCACGTAAATACTCTCTAAAATAATTGGCAATACCTTCTGTATGTCCTTGCTTATTTACATTAAGTCCTAAAGGTTGTACAATGGCCGAATCGTAAGTTATTTGATCGATATAATCGTAACGATACATTTGCTTCAATACCAAATTTCTACGCTTAGTGACTAATTCGGGACGACGGAAAGGATTATACAGGGAAGAATTTTGTAGCATTCCCACTAATGTCGCAGCTTCAGATAATTTAAGGGAATCTGGAGTAGTACCAAAATAAACGCTTGAAGCCGTTTGAATTCCATCGGCATTATTAATAAAGTCGTATTTATTAAGATACATCGCAATAATTTCCTCTTTCGAATAGCTGCGTTCAAGTTTAACTGAGATTACCCATTCGTTCAATTTTTGTTTCACTCGAGCTAAGCTCGACCCTGGCCTTTCAGTAAACAATTGTTTAGCTAATTGTTGGGTAATAGTTGAGCCACCACCTTTGTTTGAACCTGTTAATACACCGACAAAAACACGTGCAAGTGCTTTAAAATCAATGCCTGAATGCTGATAAAAGCGAATATCCTCAGTAGCTATTAGTGCATTTACAAGATTTGGAGATAATTCTCGAAAATCTACATCCGAACGATTCTCGATAAAATAGGATCCTAACAAACGACCATCATCAGCATAAATAAGTGAAGCTTGGGAAGATTGAGGATTTTCTAATTCTTCAAAACTGGGCATCTTACCCAAATAACCGTTTGATATCAAAACAAATAAACTAACAAGCAGTACAATTCCAACAAAAAAACTAGCCCAAAGACGTAAAACCCACTTTGTAATGGCGATATTTTTTTTTGTATTCTTATTGCTTGATTGAGATATTGTCATTTTAAAAATCCTTTATTTAAATAAATCTTATTATTCTACTCTTTCCAATCTAATACCAACGTCAGCAATGCCTTTTAAACTATCGTGTCGCATACCATGCTTTAACAAAAATTTGTAGGTTCCGTTTTGGAGAAATCGCATATTTTGTCTTAGAATAAAACTATTATCCCTAAGTCCGCCTCTTCCACTGCCTAACCATTTACCTTGATAATCAGCTAATTGACATTCTACAGTATCTATAGCAATTATGCCATCAGGGATTTCTGACTGAATAAAAAAATACAAATTGGCAAATTCATAATCAACTGTATTGCGTACATTGATATAAAAATTAAATGCTTGTAAGCTATCCTCAATTTCTATTTCAAATACTTTAGCATCATTAAAATGCCAAGTATTATTTTTTATGGCCTCATTCTGTTCATAATAACGATTGCTATCGCATGACATAAACACAAATCCAAAAAAAACAAAAGTCAATATAGTAAAAACCAATCTCATCATTCCGCTATATATTTGATTTTGCATATTTTGAGTTTATTTACGGTCAAAACGAGTTAAATCACCTTCTTCAATTCCATTTAATTTCTTTTTTTCAGGTGTCTTAATCATATAACTCTCAATATCATCTGGTATCTGGCCGTTTTTATTTTTATCAAGAATATATTTAACTTTCTTAACGGGGACCGCCATAAACGATCCAGGTTCATTTAAATAAGCATACCAATAAATTCCTTGAAAAACGTCCATTTTCTGAAAAACCGCATCTCCTTTTTTTGTTTTAAGAGGAAGGTTGGCATCCGGGAAGTTTGACAGAGCATCAGAATAAGAATCATACTCAAAATTAAGACAGCATTTTAACTTACCACATTGGCCGGCTAATTTTTGCGGATTTAACGAAAGTTGCTGAGTACGTGCTACATGAGTTGTTACCGATGTGAAATTGGTCAACCAAGTAGAGCAACATAATTCTCTTCCACATGAACCAATTCCACCTACCCTGGCAGCTTCTTGCCGAACACCTATCTGACGCATTTCAATGCGTACTCTGAATGTTTCAGCCAACACGCGAATCAACTGACGAAAATCGACTCTATCATCAGCAGTATAATAGAAAATGGCCTTGGTTTCATCGCCTTGAAATGCAACATCATTGACTTTCATTTTCAAACCTAATCCATCGACAAGTTGTCGGGATTTGATTAATGTACTATCCTCTCGTTCAGATGCTTTAATCCACTTTTCTACGTCGCTCGCTCGTGCATGACGATAAATGCTTTTTATACTGTCCGATTCGGGATCTATTTTTTTCTTAGTCATCTGAAGGCGAGCCGTTTCACCAGTTAAACTAACAATTCCTATATCGTGACCAGGAGAAGCTTCGACAGCTACAATATCACCAGTTTCGACACCTAGATCCGCTGGAATTTTATAAAAATCTTTGTTGCTATTCTTAAATCTAACCTCCACGCAATTGAAACTTTCTGATGCTCCAACCAAATCCATAGGAAGCAACCAGTTTTGGGCATCGAGTTTAGCACAAGAAGACTGTTGCCGACATTTACCTTTATCTGATATTGTTTGTGATGAACAGCAGCCTCGTGTTAAGAGACTTTTGTCATTCGTTTGATTATCTTCCATTTGTATATATAATAAATCGCTGTGTTTGCTTCTTTATCCACCTTCACTAACATTGCCACTCATTAAGCAAGTACAGCTAATTAACATACAAAAGTAATCAATAATTTCAGTTAAAAAAAAGTAAGAATCAATTTTATCTGCCAGAAGAATCCATCTTTAAAAGTCTGCTCATTTTTAATGAAAGATCAGCAAATAATGAAATACCAGAGACATTTCTTTCAATCTCATAAATGGCCTGATTAAGTATTTCTTGAATAATTGGAACATTTTTCAGATGAATAAAAGGCGCGAACTTGCTAAGAAACTGCTCCTCATGAATCATAATTTTTACCAATTTATCGTTGCCATAATTTAATAAAAGGCTTTCTCTCACCATTCGCAAAGAAAAGTTCAAAAAACTTTTTTGCTTTTCACGACCGAATTTACTTGTCTTTTCAGACCAGGTTTTAATTCCTTCGAGGCTTCCTTTTTTATAGCACAACCTCATCCACTCTACAAACAAATCAAAATTCTCCCGCATTTCGGATGAATTAGAAATAATCTCACTTGCTTTAAATACATCGCCATTGGCAAGGCTGGCAATATCGCGTAAATCATTTTCTGATAGATTAGGGTTTTGTTTGAGTAAATACGATTGTAATTTTTCGCTTTCGATAGGTGGAACTACTATTAATTGAACGCGCGATAAAATGGTAGACAACAATTTTTCTTTTTCATTGGCAATCAAAAATATAAGAGTATTATCAGGAGGCTCCTCAATTAGTTTAAGTAAGGCATTGGATGCGACTTCATTCATTTTTTCAACCATCCACACAATCAATACTTTATATTCGGCTTCTACTGATTTATACTGAAGTTGATGCACAATTTTCCGAGCTTCTTCTTTGCTTATAAATCCTTGTTTGTTTTCAATTCCTATTTGCTGATACCATTGAAACAAATCGGGATACCCTTTTACTTCCTCTATATAATTCTTCCAATCAATCAAAAAATCGCCACTAACCGGATCCTTACTCACCCTCGTTTTAGTGACTTTTGAAGTAGAAGTATGATTAGTATTTACAGGATAACTAAAAAATAAGTCCGGATGACTCATTCCTGCATATTTCCTGCAAGAACTGCATTGCCCGCATGAATCGTCGATTTGTTTATCGGTACAATTAATATATTGAGCATATGCAAAGGCCAACGCAAGTTTCCCCACACTTCCTTTTCCCAAAAACAATTGCGCATGGCTAATTCTGTTATCTTTTACTGAATTAAGCAATCGCTTTTTAAGTGTATCCTGACCAATAATATCTTTAAACTGCATAGGCTTTAAATAAGCACAAATTTAGGATTTTTTAGCATAATTAAAATTTATCTTTTTGTGCATTAAACCAAAAGGCAAAACATAATTAACGCATCGGCTGTTTTTAAAGGCAATAAAAAAAATGAAAGAATAAATTTGCCAAACTCATTTAATCCAATAACTTTGCAGCATACCAAAAAACCAAATTAATACATTGCCAAAAAAAGGGCGGAGGGCGGTAAAACAAGAACGGAACTCTTTTTTATGGTAATTAAACATCTGACACTCAATAAACAAATAATAAACAGATGACTAAAAACGTATTAATTATCGGCGCGGCCGGGAGAGATTTTCACAATTTCAACACCTATTTCCGCGGCAATCAAAATTACAATGTGGCCGCTTTTACAGCAGCTCAAATTCCCGATATTCACGGGAGAAAATATCCAAAAGAACTGGCCGGAGAACTTTATCCGAATGGAATTTCAATTTATCCTGAAGATGATTTGGAAAAACTTATTGTTGATCTAAAAATCGATGATTGTGTGTTTTCCTATTCTGATGTTCCTTATTCAGTAGTAATGGCTATGAGTGCTCGGGTAAATGCTGCAGGAGCAAATTTTGTTTTGCTAGGACCAAAAGACACAATGATAAAAAGCACCAAACCTGTTATTGCTGTTGGAGCAGTGCGTACTGGTTGCGGTAAAAGCCAAACTTCTCGTCGTGTAATTGAGCTATTAATGGCCAAAGGTTTAAAAGTTGTAGCTATCAGACATCCTATGCCTTACGGCGATTTAGTTGCTCAGAAAGTACAACGATTTGCAACAGTTGAAGACTTACATAAGCATAAATGTACCATCGAGGAAATGGAAGAATACGAACCTCACGTGGTTCGTGGCAATGTAATTTATGCAGGTGTTGATTATGAAGCTATTGTTCGTGCTGCAGAAAAAGATCCTGATGGATGCGATGTAATTTTATGGGACGGAGGAAATAACGATTTTCCTTTTTACAAACCTGATCTAAATATGACCGTTGTTGATCCTCATCGTCCGGGCCACGAATTAAATTATTACCCAGGCGAAGTTACTCTTCGTTTAGCTGATGTAGTTATCATAAATAAAATGGATTCTGCATCCCCCGAAAATATTCAAATCGTGCGTGAAAGTATCGAAAAAGTTGCACCAAATGCAATAGTTGTTGATGCCGCATCGCCTTTAGCAGTTGATAATCCGTCCATTATTAAAGGAAAAAGAGTTTTGGTTATTGAAGATGGCCCGACACTGACACATGGTGAAATGAAAATTGGAGCAGGAACAGTTGCCGCCATGAAATATGGAGCTAAAGAATTAGTAGATCCCCGACCTTTTGCAGTAGGAAAATTAGCAGAAACCTTTAAAATATATCCAAATATCGGTACTTTATTGCCGGCAATGGGTTATAGTGCACAACAGCTCAAGGATTTGCAAACTACGGTAAATAATACTGATTGCGATTCAGTAGTTATTGGAACACCTATCGATTTGCAACGAGAAATAAAAATCAAAAAACCTGCTACTCGAGTTTATTACGATCTGCAGGAGATCGGCCAACCAGATTTAGTTGGAGTAATTGATGATTTTATTTTGAAATATCAATTAAAAAAATAATTTTGATGGCGGCTTTTATAGTCGCCATTTTTTTTGATCAAGAATTAATATTAATAAAAACTCAACCATATGAAGAATCGAAGTTTAATCTCAATCAACGATTTTAGCAAAAAAGAGTATTTGAAAATACTTGACATTGCCGAAGAATTTGAGGAAAATCCACGTCAAAAGATTTTAGAAAACCATGTTATTGCTACTTTGTTTTTTGAACCTTCAACACGTACCAGATTGAGTTTTGAAAGTGCCATCTCCCAATTAGGAGGAAAAATAATAGGTTTTACTGATGCTTCAAGTTCCAGTGTTTCGAAGGGTGAAACCCTAATGGACACAATTAAAACTGTTGCAAATTATTCCGATCTGATAGTTATGCGCCATCCGCTTGATGGAAGTGCACGATGGGCAAGTGAGGTTGCAGGTATTCCTATTATCAATGCCGGAGATGGAGCCAATCAGCATCCAACACAATGCTTATTAGATATGTATTCTATTCGTAAAACACAAGGTACATTGGAAAATATTCACATTGCTTTTGTTGGTGATCTTAAATACGGTCGTACTGTTCACTCATTAGTTATTGCACTTACTCAATTCAATGCAACTTTTCATTTGGTATCACCTGAAGAATTAAAACTACCAAGCGTTATTAAAAAATACATCAAAGATAGCGGCTTAAAATATCATCAATATACTGAATTAGAATCTATTATGGATAAAGTTGATATTTTATATATGACCCGTATACAACGAGAGCGCTTTGCCGATCCAATGGAATACGAAAGAGTGAAAAATTCTTATATTTTGAAAAACAAAATGCTCGAAAATTCAAAATCAAATATGCGCGTTTTGCATCCTCTACCGCGAGTAAATGAAATTGAAGAGGCAGTTGACCAAAATACTAAAGCCTATTATTTTCAACAAGCGAGGAATGGCGTTTATGTAAGACAAGCGCTTTTGGCTTCTATTTTAGGCCTGAAATAATTATTTATAACAATGTGATGAAATTAATAAAAATCGACACTTTAAAGTATTTATTTCTATTCTTTGTGCCACTTTGTAATTCTTTGAGAAACTTTGTGTTATAGCTGTTTCACAAAGGTACACAAAGAAGACACTAAGCTGCACAGAGAAAAGTTTTGCTTATTTCATTATTGATAACAAAAAAAAGAAAAAATGGAAAATTCAGTACAAAAAGAATTAAAAGTATCGGCACTTGAAAACGGTACAGTAATAGATCATATTCCATCGACCAGACTCTTTACGGCCATTAAAATTTTAAAACTGGAAAAAGTTTCTAATCCAGTTTATTTTGGCACCAATATGAACAGTCAGAAATACGGCAGCAAAGGAATAATAAAAATTAGTGATCGATTTTTTGGCCGAGAAGAAATTAATAAAATAGCCCTGGTAGCTCCTACGGCAACATTAATCGAAATAAAAGATTATAAAGTTGTGAGCAAATACACAGTAGAAACTCCAAGTGAAGTGCAGTCGTTTGTTAAATGCTTTAATCCAAAATGTATTACAAATCATCAGGCTGTTCCAACAAAATTTAAAGTTTTTACCGATGATAAAGGATTCTTGAAACTACGTTGTCATTATTGCGAAAAAACTACCACACAGGAAAATATGGTATTCCAATAAAAAAAGAAAGGCGATCAAATCAATGACCACCTTTACTAACTAATAAAAAATTTACCAAAATAATTGCATATCAACTCGGCGGTTAATCTTATGCAAATTCTTTGCTAATGGATCGGTAATTCCATTTGACTTAATAATCACACGGTTAATGTCGATTCCAAATTCTCTAGACAAGAAAGTGGCAACCGCTTGTGCACGTTTCCGACTAAGCAATAAATTATAATCGGGGCTACCAACGTTGCTGGCATTTCCTGAAATTTCACATTTCAATCTTCTATTTTTCTTCATCATTCTGGCAACAACTGCAATTTCCCTTTGCATATCTGGTGTTAAGTATAAGGAGTTAAACGCAAAATAGATGCTTGCTATTGATGGAACTGCGCCTTCACTCATTTGACTAATAGGAGTTGCTTGCATTGATCCATCTGGTAATCTAGTAGTAACAACACCTTGAGTAATCGATTGATTAAGAGCATCAATTCGAGATTTCACATCAGCCTGAATCGATTTTATAGTAGATGATTGATTCGACAATTCTTCTTTTATTGGCTTAAGTTCTTCTTGAACTGTGCTAGCTATTTCTCCTCTCACTTGTTTTATAGCAGATGAAGCTGCTCTTTCCTCTATAACATCAGCTGTAATTTGTTGAGTGTTAACAGTGGATTTTCCAATATTATAAACTAAACCAAGAGAAGCATAAGTATAATTCGCAGCATGTGCTGTTAGGCCACCATCTAGTTTGTTATCACCAGAATAGCGATAAATAAATTCAGTGGTTAAAAAGTAGCGACCTGAATTTCCCAAATTAAACGACATACCTAAACCCAAAGGTAAAAAAGGTGTGCTTATTCTGTTCGTTTTAAGAGTATCATTAGTCCAACCTACACCTGATACAAATGAAGCATCAGCAGTATTTGAAACTTTTGAATTGAAAAAAGTTATACCACCACCTCCTAAAAAATAAAGCTCTCGTAGAATTTTCGGTGATTTAGTAAAAACAAAATCATTCAAATTTAATTTAAGAAGAAGCGAAACATCTGTGAAGTTCACATTGGTTTCTAACAACTCCCCTTCGTATATTCCTTCAGAATGCATTTTGCCGTTAAGCAAATTAGCCTGTATACCTAATTTACTATTTATTTGTTTTCCTAAAACGAATCCAAATGCCCAATTGTATGGTTTGTCTCGTAATGTAGATAACAATGTAGTTGCACCTGCATTCAAACCAAAATACCAATTATTCAATAATCCGTTTCCAGACTCTTTTGTTTCAGGTCTGACTTGATTTATGGTAGATGGTTTAATTTTAGATGTCTTTACATCTGAAGCCCTTACTCTTTCTTCAACATCATCTGCAATAATCTTTTTAGCTGATGATGCATTTGTTCCTATTTTATACATCAACCCAAGGGAAGTATATGTATAATGAGTAGGATGTGTCGGGTTTAAATCGCCATCAAGTCTATTATCATTAGAATATCGATAAGTAAATTCTGTCGTTAGAAAATATCGGCCTGATTTATCAATATTAAATATCAAGCCCATACCCAAAGGTATAAATAGGGAGTTTTCTTTGTTTGTTTTAATTGTTCCTGTTGGATCCCATCCTACACCTGTACCTGGAATAATAGTTGAATCGGCAGTATTAATAACTTTTGAATCGTAAAAAGTTAATCCAGCACCACCTAATAGATAAATCTCGTGTAAAAAATTTGGTGAATTTTGAAAAATTATATCCTTCAATTTCAATTTTAGAATAAGAGATGCATCCATAAAATTCACATCATTGGATAAGTTGAGTCCTCCATAAAATCCTTCGGCTTGCATTTTACCATAAAGAAAATTAGCTTGGATGTCCAGTATACTATTTAATTGTTTGCCCAAATAAGAACCAACTGCCCAACTATAAGATTTATCGCGCAAAGTTCCCATCATACCAGTTGCGCCAGCATTAAGGCCAAAATACCAATTGTTGAGTAGGCCGCTTTTAGATACATAGTTGGCATTGTTGTTGCCATAAAAGTTATTTCCGCTATTACTATTATTAGTTTGAGCAAAGGTTATGCTAGTCAAGACAATCAAACTAAACAAACCAATAACTTTTCGCATTTTATACTTCATACTATATTGCTGCCTTTTCATCGAATTCATATACTGTGGTTTTTAAACAGTATTCTATTTTGTGAATTTACAGTTTATAACATCAAGCAAAGATATATTCAAAACAAAAAAATAAACAACTTATTGTTAACAACAGAAAATGCTGGAAATAAATTTTTGATATGATTTAGATTTAGCAGACTTTCCAAATTATATTTGAACTGTATATCAGTTTTTAACCCTACCCAATCGGCGTAAACCCAAATATCTAAATTTCCTGCTTTCATCTTATTTGTTTAATAAGTTAAGATCCTGTAATTTTTTGCCAAATTCATCATCGGATGCAAGTTTCAGAAAATCTTTTTCCAGATTCATTACCCTCAGGACATTAAAGTATGCACCTAATGCTACGCTTGCACCACCTTTTGCAATCTCTTTGGGTTGTAAATAAATAGTAACTTCAACACCGCCATTCATTTCTTTAATTTCCGGTTCGGGTAAGCCGGCTTCTTTACACGAATTGATTATTTTAAGTATACCGCACCCCCAGGTGCATAGGTGTTAACTTAACGCATAATATTTTGATATTCAGATTGTAATGCGTACTATTGTTTTATATTTTACGTTTCGGACTTTCAGCCCTTCAAAAATCAATTATCTGAGCCACAGGCTTACGGTCCGAAAAAACGGAACTTCAGCCTGTGCTTTTACCTTTCATCCCTTTGGGATTCAAAGCTGTATTTCAAAGAAAATTCTTTTTCCCCAACAAATTATTCTTTGCATCAGTGATATAAAAAGGAGCAAAGCTCCGAAATGTATTAGCACAGGGTGAATCCGTCGGCTGACGGAGCAGCCCTGTGTTGCATAGTTTGTAAGGTTTTACAGGGCTGAAAGTCCGTAATATAATATAGAATTTTACATTACCCGACAGGCTTTCAGCCCACAATTGTTGTTGTTGATTAAAGTCACTAACATAATATATTTCTTCTTGTTAAGTTAACGCGTATGCCCCAAGTGTCAATATAACCTGCAAGAAAGCAAGCGTTGGCAATGATGGGATTGCGTGGACGGGAATTGTGTTCCGATTTCAAATCTTCAAGACTTAAACCGAATGGCAATCCACCTTCATTCCAGATTGAAAGTTTATCGTCGAACACCCGCATTTGAATAGTTGCTCCCATATAGGTGCGATGAACCAGCGCATTTATTTGCCGAACATAATTATGGCTGCACGTTTTAGCTTTTTTCCGGCTGTAAGTTTTAGTTTTTCTAATATCTGAAAGGTAGATAAGCCTTTTGTTTCGGGCATTCTGCCTTTTTCTTTGCTGTCTTCAATAAATTTTACAATGCTTTCTTCATTAATATCTTTAATGAAGACACCTTCTTCAATTACATCGTTCCATGTTTTGCCAGACTTATCTTGAGCCCTTACTGAGCCCTTATGGATTTTCATAAATTCTTGACAAACAGGGCATATTCATTGTTTTATCATTGTCATATCAAAGTATTGAGCCCTTAAATATTCTGTTATAAACCAATGTGAATTTCCGCCACTTATCCGCCATTTCCGCCATTTATCCGCCACCTAACCGCCAAACTCATAATAAGTTCCTTTCTTTTCACCTTTTTTTCTTAGTATCGATTTATTTGTAAGTTCATCTAAATCTCGTAAAGACGTCCTTTCTGAAACATCACTCAATTCCTGATATTCTTTGTTCGTAAAAAACAAACATCGGCAATAATTGGGTTTCGAGGCAGGGAGCTGTGTGTTCTTTTCAATGCCTCGTAGCTCAATCCTTCCGGCAGATTCCCTTCATTCCAGATTGTGATTTTATTATCATAAACCCGAAGTTGAATGGTACTGCCCATGTAATTTTTATGTACCAGTGCATTCAGCAACAT
>JAQIBR010000226.1 GCA_027858955.1 Bacteroidales bacterium | reverse complement strand
AATTGAGCCTGTGTGATATTCATTTTTGCCCTTTCTACTTTGATACTATTTTTCATCGACCAACACCTTTCTTGATTTATAAAGCACCCAATTATATCGAATAATAAAAAAGATAAGTACCGTAAACATATTAATCACTAATACCCAAAAGAAGGACAAACTGTATATGAATACAAAGGCAAGAATCAAGATGGCATAATTTAAATAGGTTGCCCAAACTAGCGATTCAAGTCTGATTTTGGAGATAAATTCATCTTCGGTTTTTTCTTTCGAAAAAGCTATAAAAATTCCACTGATTATAATAAGAATCCCCAATAACTCATCCACAATATTGTTCTCAATAATCGCAAAAAATTGGATACTGTCTAAAAACTCATCATTAAACAGGGCAATTGTTTTGATATCGAAGGATTCTGGTTCAAACTCAAATATTAACCATAATAAACCGAGTAAAGTGACGGGGATAAATATTATCCAACCTATTTTTTTAAACTGATTTGGAAGTAAATAATTTGTTTTCATAATTAAATGTTTAAGGGATTTAGAATGCAAAAGTAATGTATAAATATCATATTGTCAAGTTTATTTTACATTTAGTCAACTAAATATTACAAATATCCTTGATAAACATACTTATAACCTATCAGTCAATCCAACTTAAATTATGGCTAAATATTATTTTTCTCAAAGGATTCCTTTGGAGAGATGTTGGGGAACAAGAGCGCATATTTTATCTCTCGTAAGACTTAAATTCAGATGTTAATATTTATATAGAGCAAGACCAAAATAACTGTATTAAGCGAAATCGAAACACCTGTATCGAGCGAAGTCGAGATACCTGTATCGAGCGAAGTCGAGATACCTGTATCGAGCGAAGTCGAGATACCTGTATCGAGCGAAGTCGAGATAAGGTTGATTGAAAGGGGTTGAATTTTCTATTAAGGTAAAATTTTTTGAAAAAAATAAGGTTCTATTAATATTTCATAATCTAATACCTTACCGACTGATATTATGCTTAATAACCTTATATTCAACTTTTTTGACCTTAGTAGAAAAGTCGTATAGTTCATAGCCCAAAACCTTATTTCGACCTTGCTCAATACTGGTATTACCTTATTTTCTTATATGTTTTGTTGACTTTTCATAGGATAAAAATTTATATTTCACTCTAGCGCATCAAAATAGAATTTTGAGTAAGATAAAGAATTAAAAAAGATGGGATTTAGAAAAACAAACCGACTTTTATAATACACTCTTAAATGGAAATGCATCTACAGAAATTCAAAATTGGTTCGATGGTTTTGACCAGATATCAGAATCTATTATATTTACACATAGATAATGTAATATTTCGCTCCGATTTGCATTTTAGGAAATATAGTATTATATTGCTGCAATTTAAGGCATTAAGTCTTTTTCTAATTTTTTAATATCCTTTAAATAAAAAAAAAGAGAGCACTATGAAACAAAATGAGTTAATTAGGAGTCTTGCTTCACGTTTGGGACTTACACAAGTCGAAACAAAGCGATTGTTGAAAAGCTCCGTAGAAATCATTGTTGATGTACTTGATCAGGACATTCCAATTTCCTTACCTAATTTGGGATCCTTCTGTACGGTTATAACAAAAAAAAGAAAATCTTTCAGCCCATTTCACAAAGAGTATGTGATGTTAGCTCCGAAACGAATTATTCGCTTCCGTCCGAGTTCTTCTATTAAGAATGAGCTAAAAACTAAAAAGGTATAGATATGAAGGAAAAAATGACATTTACCGATCTTGTTGAAAAGATCGCAAGCGAAACCGGAGCAACTAAAACATTGGTGCATGATCTTATAACAGAAGCGATTGCATTAAATCGTGATGGCCTTGAAAATGATGGCAATAACAATATACCAAGTTTCGGGCGTTTTTCCCTGAAATGGCATAAATCTAGAAAAGGTCGTAACCCGCAGAGCGGAGAAACTATTGATATTCCTGCACATAGCAGTGTGAATTTCAAAGCTCTAGCATCTCTAAGAAATCATATTAATCGCAAATATGCACATTTGAAGCCTGAGCTTATCAAAATGGAAACAATTGATGTTAAAGATGATCTTAAAGAAACTCCTGCCAAGGAAGAGAAAGTTCCACCAGTTGTTACTAAAACTCCTATTAATGAAGATAAAGCTCCAAAGACAGTAGTTGATATTCATCATAAAGAAGAACCAAAAAAGGAATTTGTTCAACCTAAAACTGCTGCTAAAACAGCCCCTGCACCTGTTGAAGAAAAGAAAACAGGTAAAGCATGGTGGTTGTGGTTATTAGTTTTATTGCTCATAATTTTTCTAATTTATTTATTTTGGCCCACTTCAGACTCAGCTGATATAGTTGATGAACAAACTACAGAAACTTCAACTATTTCCAATATTGAAGAAGCTGATGTGCAAGCTCCTATTCCAGAAGTTAAAACAGATATTGAAACGAAGGCTCCAATAGCCATTGAAAAAGCTGAAGTTACACCGACAGAAAAAATCATTACTGGAATACCAAGCAGTAAGCATAAAATTAAATCAGATGAATACTTTTACAGTATTTCAAAGGATTACTATAAGAATGCCTCATTTTGGCCGATTATTTATAAAGAAAATCGCAATAATATTCGTAATCCAGATATATTAGTAATTGGACGGGAAATAACATTGCCGGCTTTACAAGGTTTAGCTGAAAACCTTTCGGAACAGGATACAAAAAATATCGCCAAAGGCTATATGGAAGTATATCTCTTTTATAAAGATACCAACAGAAAAAAAGCACTCTATCATTTATGGGTAGCAAAAAAACTGAATATTGCTGTGATTGAAGAATATGCTGACCAAATTAATAGTGAAGATTTGGATTCCATAAATAATTTCACTGGTGAAATTAAGTTTTAAATCAAGCATTTGAATTAAATAAATACCAATGAAAAATTTAAATTCTAAAATAGCAATCATCCTATTCTTAACTATATTATTGGTTACCAGCTGTATGAGAGTCCCTATTAGTGGGAGAAAACAACTAAGTCTACTTCCCGAATCCAATATGGTTTCAATGGCCTTAACATCCTATGAGGAGTTTTTAAATGAACACCCTCTTTCAAAAGATCTACGCAAAACTAATATTGTAAAAGATGTAGGATCAGATATAGCAAATGCCGTAAACCTTTTTATGAAAGAAAAAAATATGGAAGATCGCATTGCAGGATATGAATGGGAATTTAATCTGGTGGAAGAAAATACTCCTAATGCCTGGTGTATGCCTGGTGGAAAAGTTGTTGTTTATTCCGGACTTTTACCTATTGCGTCAAACGATCAATTGCTTGCAGTTGTAATCGGCCATGAGATTGCACATGCTGTAGCAAGACATGGAAATGAGCGAATGAGTCAGGGAATGCTTTTACAATTAGGTGGTATTGCTTTGGATGTTGCATTAAATGAAAAGCCAGATGAAACTCGATTACTCTTTCAACAAGCCTATGGAATAACAAGTCAATTGGCTGTTGCCCTACCCTATTCTCGCATGCACGAAACTGAAGCAGATCAATTAGGTCTTATTTTTATAGCTATGGCAGGTTATAATCCTGAAGTGGCTGTTGAGTTCTGGCAAAGGATGTCAAGTGCCGGAGGCAATAAACCACCTGAATTTTTAAGCACTCATCCCAACGATGAAACACGTATCAATAATATAAAGGGTTTTTTGCCGGAGGCGATGAAATACTATAAGAAATAGGAAAGAAGACAAGGAAGCCTACTATGCATTCAACAAGGAATTAGAACGGATTTTCTAAGATATCTAAATAAAATTAGACACCTTTTCTTCCATCAAGTATTTCTTGAAATCGTTGGTAAGTTTATGGATAACTCCTCCCATAATGCATTTATCGAAAGGGCAAACAGGTCGTCCCAATGGGCAATCCTCCAGCTCAATTGGGCCTTCTACAGCAAAATAAATATCGTATAAAGTAATATCTGAGGCATCCTTCTTTAAAAGAAAACCACCAGCTGGGCCTCTCGTTGAACTAAGCAAACCGCTTTTTACTAGGCGCTGCATCACTTTTGCTAAATGATTTTTACTCGATTCGGTAGCCTTGGCTATCATATTAACATTTACAATATTGTCGGAACCTGCAATTAAAACAATTGCGTGAATAGCTAGAGAAGCGGCTTCGGAGAGAGTAACAACTTTGGCCATAAGTAGATTTATGAGTTAATTGGCAAAAATACTAAACAATTAAGCAATTAATATCTGAATTGCTAGTTTATAATAATTATAAACAAAAATATTGAAAAGGAAAGCTTATTTTTAAGCGTTTTGTGTCTTAATCATATTCAATGCACTACCAGCTTTAAACCAGTCGATTTGATTTTGATTATATGTATGATTTACTGAAATTTCATCTTTTGTTCCGTCAACATGATTTAGAACAACCGTTAGTTGTTTGCCGGGAGCGAAAGAAGTTAATCCAATGACATCAAACTTATCATCTTCACGCACTAAATCATAATCTGCCTTATTAGCAAAAGTGATACCCAACATACCTTGTTTCTTCAAGTTTGTTTCGTGAATACGAGCAAAAGAACGCACCAGAACTACCTTAACACCTAAATTACGAGGTTCCATAGCCGCATGCTCACGACTTGAGCCTTCTCCATAGTTTTCATCGCCTACAACAATTGAACCCATTCCAGCTTCTTTGTAAGCACGAGCGGTAGCAGGAACTTCTCCTTTTTCCATTATCAATTGATTCACTACTTCATTGGTAGCTTCACCAAAATAATTTACAGCACCAATCAACATATTATTAGAAATATTATCTAGATGACCGCGGTAACGTAACCAGGGACCGGCCATAGAAATATGGTCTGTTGTACATTTTCCTTTTGCTTTTATGAGCAAATGCATTCCGATATAATCTTTACCATCCCAAGGTGTGAAGGGAGTCAAAAGTTGTAAACGATCCGAAGTTGGACTAACAGCTACTTCAATTCCGCTTCCATCTTCAGCGGGAGCCACAAAACCATTATCTTCAACAGCATAACCATTTTTTGGTAATGCATCACCTTTTGGTTCTTCCAACATCACTTCTATTCCATCCTTATTAATAAGCGTATCTTTCAAAGGATTAAAAAGCATATCACCGGAAATAGTCATAGCTGTAACCAATTCAGGAGAAGCCACAAAAGCATATGTATTTGGATTGCCATCTGCGCGTTTTGCAAAGTTGCGGTTAAACGAATGGATAATCGCATTTTTCTGGCCTTTTTCAGCACCTTCGCGAGACCATTGCCCAATGCAAGGGCCACAAGCATTAGCTAAAACAGTTCCGCCAATATTTTCAAAAATAGAAACTAATCCATCGCGAGCAACAGTATAACGAACTTGCTCAGAACCAGGAGTAATTTGGAAATCGGCTTTTACTTCAAGATTTTTATCAGAAGCTTGTTTGGCAATAGAAGCTGCGCGACTAATATCTTCGTAAGAAGAATTAGTACAAGAACCTATCAAACCAACTTCCATTTTAGTTGGCCATCCGTTTTCTTTAACTGCTAAAGCAAATTCAGAAATTGGAGTAGCACGGTCTGGAGTAAAAGGACCATTGATATGTGGTTCTAATTCATCCAAATTAATTTCGATAACTTCATCATAATATTTTTCAGGATTGGCATAAACATCATCATCAGCCCTAAGGTAAGCGGCCATTTTATCAGCTTCATCAGCAACATCGGCACGTTCGGTAGCTCTAAGATAAGCTCCCATATTTTCGCCATAAGCAAAAATTGAGGTAGTTGCTCCAACTTCTGCACCCATATTACAGATTGTACCTTTACCAGTACAAGAAAGTGCCTCGGCACCTTCTCCGAAATATTCAACAATAGCTCCAGTTCCACCTTTTACAGTAAGAATTCCGGCCACTTTTAAAATAACATCTTTAGCGGCTGTCCAACCGTTTAATTTACCAGTTAATTTTATGCCAATCAATTTAGGAAATTTCAGTTCCCAAGCCATACCTGCCATTACATCAACAGCATCGGCACCTCCAACTCCAATTGCAACCATTCCCAAACCTCCAGCATTAACTGTATGAGAATCAGTCCCAATCATCATTCCGCCAGGAAATGCATAATTTTCTAAAACAATTTGGTGAATAATACCTGCACCTGGTTTCCAAAAGCCAATGCCATATTTATTCGATACTGAACCTAAGAAATCATAAACCTCTTTATTGGTAATTTCGGCGATAGCCAAATCCTCGTTAGCACCAATTTTTGCTTGAATAAGGTGATCGCAATGAACAGTTGAAGGAACAGCAACTTTCTCTTTACCAGCTTGCATAAACTGCAATAGCGCCATTTGAGCAGTCGCATCCTGCATTGCTACGCGATCGGGATTAAAATCAACATAAGATTCTCCACGTTTATGTATTTGCGTTGGAATGCCTTCATCGAGGTGAGCGTACAGTACTTTTTCAGTGAAAGTAAGTGGTTTCCCTACCAATTTGCGTGCTGCATCAACTCTTTCGGCCATAAGGGCATAAACGCCCTTAATCATATCAATATCGTATGCCATAATGAAATATTTAGGTTTTTTATATAATGTCTTAAATTCGAGTGCAAATGTAGTGAAAAGAGCAAAATTATTATGCATGAATAGGATTGAATTTTTCACATCTTGATAAATATTGGTTTTGTTTGGAAATAATATAAATCAGTTTCGATTTGAATTATTAATTTACGTGGTTTTTTCTTAGCCATTCCCTTACTCTCGGCGATTTTTTTTTCACGCAAAGACGCCGAGACGCTAAGATATTATTAATTAAGGTTATGCAATAAAATTCTTTGCAGCTTTGCGACTTTGCGTGATTATTTTCTTTAATTATTATAAATCAAATTATAACCTAACTTTATTAGAAACGTTGTAATCTTTTCCCATCTTAACCGTCAGAAGGGCAACTACTAGTTCTATGGAAATATTAAAAATAAATAAACTCACAAAACACTACGGTAAATTAACCGCGGTAGATAAACTTGAATTAAGTATTGATAAAGGCTCAATATATGGCATATTAGGACCAAATGGAAGCGGAAAAACAACCACATTAGGAATGATTCTGAATGTTATTAGACCAAGCTCCGGTTCTTTTACTTGGTTTGCCGATTCGGATCTAAATGTTAACCGCCAAAAAATTGGTGCCATTATTGAGACACCAATCTTTTACCCTTATTTATCAGGACAAAAGAATTTGGAAATTTTCTGCAAAATAAAAAAAATAGGGTATGCTGATATTGACCGAGTTTTAAATATTGTTGAGTTATACGAAAGACGAAAAGATGCTTTTAAAACATATTCTTTGGGAATGAAACAAAGATTAGCAATAGCAGGTGCTCTTTTAGGGGAGCCTGAAGTCTTGATACTTGACGAACCTACCAATGGACTTGATCCTCAAGGTATTGCTGAAATACGAAATTTGATTATCAATATTGCCAAGAATGGAATAACCATTATTCTGGCAAGTCATTTATTAGATGAGGTGCAAAAAGTCTGTAGTCACGTTATGATCTTAAAAAAAGGAAAAAAACTTATCGCAGGGAGAGTAGATGATATTTTACGAGAACCTGATATTTTTGAAGTCAAGGTTGAAGAAACGGAGAAATTGCGTGAATTGATTTTAAATAATTCAGACTTAAATCTAATTCAGGAACATCAAGGTTTATTTGTTTTTAGCTACAAAGAACATAGCAATGGTAAAGACCTTAATCAATTTCTTATCGAAAATGGATTGGTGGCTAGTCATCTTCAAAAACAAGAAAAATCATTAGAATCTTACTTTTTAAATATCATTGAGCATGCTTAGATTACTTCATATAGAATTTATTAAAGCCTTTAATTTTAAAGCTTTATGGTATTTGTTTCTTATTTATATACTGGCATTGGGAATCATTCTTTTTGGAGTTGAAACATTTATAAATGATATTATAGGCGAAGGCGGAAGAAATTTACCCATTACTTTACCAAAAATGTCGCTTTATGCATTTCCACTAGTTTGGCATAATATAAGCTACTTGGCAGGATTTTTTAAAGTGTTTCCTGCCATTATGATTATCATTTTGGTAACAAATGAATACAGCTATAAAACTATTAAACAGCAAGTTATATCAGGCTTAAGTCGAAACGAACTATTTTTCGCTAAAATAAGTCTAATCTTTGCAACTTCAGCAATTATGGGTCTGCTTGTTGGTATCTTTGGGTTTATCCTTGGTTTTTTAAATACGGAGACTATAGTATTTAATGTTGTCATAGCTAAATCGCAATTTATATTAGTTTATATGCTCGAAGTATTTGCCTATGGTTCTTTCGGTTTTTTAATTGCTACTTTGGTAAAACGATCTGGTTTTGCAATCGGAGTTTTATTACTTTGGGCTTATATAGCTGAACCAATTATTGCCTATAAACTTCTAGGCGATTGGGGCGATTTTTTACCTTTACGAAGTATTGGAAATCTAATTCGTATTCCTAATAGTCAATTAATGAAAATTTTCGGCATAGAGTTTCAGGAATATATTTCATCAGGCGATTTGTATATAGCTTTAGCATATACATTGATATTCAATCTTATTGTTTGGATAATCTACAAAAGAACAGATTTGTAATCAGTTATTTTTCAACATATTATCAAATTTTACTTGAAATAATAGCTTAATAAATTTGCAATTTCTCAATAAAAACTAACATTAAATTTATTCACTAAAACATTTGCAAAGCACAAAGCCTTCATTTATCTTTGCATGGTAGAATTTAGTTAGAGCATATGGAAGACGCTAGTGTTTTGATTTCAGGTATTGAATATAAGATCAAAGTACTCGCCGAAAAAAACAAAGTTCTTTCTAAAGAAAACACAACATTAAAAGAGCAAAATTCAGAGCTAAATATTTTGGTTCAACGGCAGCAAATCGAACTGAAGTCCTTAGAAGAGAAGGCAGCTATTTTAAAAGTATCGAAAACCTTTGGTTCGGATACTGATAGGCAAAGTGCCAAAATCAAAATAAACGAACTAGTGCGGGAAATTGATGAATGTTTAAATCTTTTAAATAAATAGAAATAAATAATGGACGAACTATCGATAACAATAACAATTGCAAATCGTCCCTATCGATTGAAAATAAAAAAAGAAGAAGAGGAAGTTCTTAGATCATCAGCAAAAAAAATTGAATCGTTAGCAAAAGAGTACGCTAAAAATTTTCACTTTAACGATTCTCAAGATTTAATAGCAATGGTGGCTTTACAACTGGCAAAAGAATCTTCTTCAATGGAAAAACAAATTACTTATCGAGACACTGAAATGACAAAAAAACTGATAGAGATAGATGAGTACTTAAATGAAAGAATAAAGATTTAAACTAGTTCTTTGAATAAAAATATACCGCATAATTCAACTTGTTTGTAAACTCAACATTTTACAAATTAAGGGAACGCTTAGTGGATTTTAAAACAGGCCTCAACCTTCGGGTTTCATTTATTTGGACAGTGGACGTTTGATGATTCCGGCAACCTTATACCTTTCGTATGGGGTTTACTAAACCTGAATTATGCGGTTTTTTTATGTCCCGACTACTAAAAAAACTATAACAATGGAAAATTTAATAATGATTGCCATTGCTTTAGTTTCTCTGGTAATTGGCTTTATACTTGCAAGCTATTTTGTAAGAAAAGCATTGGAGCGCAAAAGCAATAATATTTTAATTGAAGCTGAAGAAAAAGCGGAAATATTAAAGAAAGAGAAAATATTACAAGCCAAAGAAAAGTTTTTACAACTTAAATCGGAGCACGAAAATTATGTGCTTGAAAAGAATTCCAATCTAAATAAGGCAGAAAATCGCATCAAACAAAAAGAAACGGCCTTAAATCAAAAACTCGAAGACGTAAATCGCAAAAACCGAGAAGTTTCAACCATCAAAGAAAACTTAACAAAACAGCTTGATATTGTTACGCTAAAAGAAACATCGGTTGAAAAAATGCACAATCAGCAATTGGAGCAGCTTGAGGCTATTTCCGGTCTATCAGCGACAGAAGCCAAAGAACGAATGATTGAAGTCATTAAAGACGAAGCAAAATCTGATGCTATGGTTTACATCAGCGAGATTAAAGAAGAAGCCAAGCTAACAGCAAATCAAGAAGCAAAAAAAATAGTTATTGAAACTATTCAACGGACTGCTGCGGAGTACACTATTGAGAATACTGTATCTGTATTTCCACTTGACAGCGATGAAGTAAAAGGCCGAATTATTGGACGCGAAGGCAGGAATATCCGCACCTTGGAAGCTATGACAGGAATAGAGATTATTATTGATGATTCGCCGGATGCTATTCTTCTTTCAGGTTTCGATCCTGTTCGAAGAGAAATAGCCCGCTTGTCATTGCATAAATTAGTAACTGATGGTCGTATTCACCCTGCTCGAATAGAGGAAGTTGTGAATAAAACAAAAAAACAGATTGAGCAGGAAATTATGGAAACTGGTAAGCGCACACTTATCGATTTAGGAATCCATAATATGCATACTGAATTAGTGAAAATGGTTGGTAGAATGAAATATCGTTCATCATATGGTCAGAACTTACTCCAACATTCCATTGAAGTTGCTAATTTAAGTGCAACCATGGCATCAGAACTTGGTTTAGACACAAAAAAAGCCAAACGTGCCGGTCTTCTTCACGATATTGGAAAAGTACCTGAAAACGAGCCTGATTTACCTCACGCCTTATTAGGTATGAAAATGGCCGAAAAATTCCGCGAAACTGCAGAAATATGCAATGCAATTGGTGCTCACCACGATGAAATTGAAATGACATCTCTCCTATCTCCTATTGTTCAGGTGTGTGATGCTATTTCAGGTGCTCGTCCTGGTGCACGCCGCGAAATTGTAGATGCATATATTCAGCGTTTGAAAAAACTGGAAAATCTGGCATTGGAATATAGTGGAGTTGTTAAAACTTATGCCATTCAAGCTGGCCGTGAGTTACGTGTAATTGTTGGCGCCGATAAAATAAATGATAATCAAGCTATGGAGTTAAGTTATGATCTTTCGAAGAAAATTCAGGAAGAAATGACTTATCCCGGCCAAATTAAAATTACAGTAATCAGAGAAACTAGAGCTATTAACTACGCAAAATAAGCTAAATTCTTATCAATCTGCTGTTTGTTATATTATTGAGAAGCAGCAGATTTTCATTTTTGTACTATGTTACGTATAATCAAATCATTAATTAAGCAATATGTTTATTGGCTATTGGTTTTCGCTTTTGTACGATTACTTTTTCTATTAGTTTATTCTTATACAATTTGGCTAGAGGAAATTAGCCTTTTCGAGTTACTCACGACTTTTTATTATGCATTGAAACTGGATATTGCAACAGCCTCTTATTTTTTAATTATACCATTTTTCATCTTATTCTTTCAAACACTTTTTAGCCCACAATGGTTAAATGGTTTGAATAAGATATATATCGGCTTTATATTATTTGTTTTTATATTGATAAATACCATCGAATTTGGATTATATGCTGAATGGAGAAGTAAACTTAGCTATAAAGCATTTAGTTATTTAGAACATCTTGATGAAATTGCAAACACGGCTCAAACAGGGCAAAGTATAATTCTTTTGTTACTATTAGTTGGACTGACTGCCGGAGGAATTTATTTGTATATCCGCTATTTTTATACACCAATTTTAAGAATCAAAATAAAGCCAATTAATTCTATCCTTTTTCTACTTATCGGACCAACTCTAATGACAGTCATAGCAAGAGGTGGATTACAAGAGATTCCCATAAATCAAAGTCAGTCTTATTTCTCCAAGCATTTAATTTTAAATAATGCAGCAACCAATTCGGCTTTTAATTTATTTATCAGTGTAATTGAAAATACTAAGAACTTTAATAAGAACCCTTTTATCGAAATGCCTTTCGAAGAAGCAGAGCCAATTATTAAACAACTCTTCTTACCCAAATCAGATAGTATTCCAAAGATTCTAACTCTTGAAAAACCGAATATTGTCTTACTCATTTTAGAAAGTTGGTCGGCTGATTTGATAGAAACTTTGGGCGGCGAACCTGGTATTACCCCATTTTTTCATTCCTTGGAAAAAGATGGTTTACTATTTGATAATGTTTATGCTAGTGGTCCTCGCTCGGAACAATCGATGGCGGCCATTTTCAGTGGCTTTCCTGCTCACCCAATTTCTTCAATTACTGTTCAACCTGATAAATACAAAGGCCTACCAAGTTGGGTGCATCTTTTAAATGAAAGAGGCTATGATACTTCTTTTTATTTTGGCGGACAATTGATTTATGGTAATATCAAAAGCTTTATTATGTACAATGCATTTGATCGAGTGAAAGAAGTTTACGATTTCAGTGATGATCTTCCACATGGAAAATTAGGCATCCACGATGAATTTGCCTTATCAGAAATGGCAGACGACTTAAATATGGTAAAAGAGCCATTCTTATCAGCATTATTTACATTAAGCTCGCATTCTCCATACAATCAACCAAAACCCGACAAAGAAGTTTTGCCTTGGGGCGATAATGAAAGACAATATATCAACTCTGCATACTATACCGATCAGAGCCTGAAAAAATTCTTCAAAAAAGCGAAACAAAGCTCTTGGTACAAGAACACACTCTTTATAATTGTCGCCGATCATTCGCATAATAGTTATCGTAATCATGATATGCAAGAATCTGATTATCATAAAATTCCACTCTTATTTTATGGAGAAGCATTGAAACCAGAATTTCACGGAAAAATTAATAAGCATATGGGTTATCAACCCGATCTTGCCGCAACCCTTTTACCACAACTTAATTTGGATGCTACAGAATTTCCCTGGAGCAAAAATCTATTAGATTCTGCCACGAGTGAATTTGCTTATACAGCTTATGAAGAAGGATTCACGTGGCTGCGACCTGCAGGCGAAATTTCGTATGAAAAACGCCTAAACTATTATTATGTAAATACTGTTCCTGAATCTCAATTCGACTCAATAAGCAAAGAAGGAAAAGCATTTTTACAAGTCTTGTTTCAGGATTATATGGATAGATAATGGCCGTTTTTCAACTCACCGAAGAAATAGGCTTTCCTGATCCTGAGTTGGCCAATGACGATGGGCTCTTGGCTGTTGATGGCGATTTAAGTTCAGAACGAATTCTATTGGCCTATTCTCAAGGAATTTTCCCTTGGTATTCCAAAGATTATCGAATATTGTGGTGGTCGCCAAACCCAAGACTGATATTGTATCCTTCGAAATTAATAAAATCGAAAAGTTTAGTCAGAACTATCAAAAGCAATAAATACAGTTGTAAATTTGATACTAATTTTGAAGCGGTAATTAAGGAATGTGCAAAAATCCCTAGAGGAGAAGGCAACGAAACTTGGTTGGTAAATGAAATGGTTGAAGCCTATATCGAATTACATAAACAAGGTTTTGCCCATTCCGTTGAAACCTATTATAATAACGAATTAGTCGGTGGACTTTATGGTATATCATTAGGGAAAGTTTTTTTTGGCGAATCGATGTTTTTTAAAAAAAGCGATGCATCTAAAGTAGCACTTTCGTATCTTTGCACACAAGCTGAAGCAATGGGATTTTATTTTATTGATGCACAAGTAGAAACAGATCATTTGATTCGAATGGGTGCAGAAAAAATAAAGAGAAGCGACTTTTTAGAACTGTTAGATCAGGCTTTGGAACACGCAACTTGTCAAGGTAAATGGACAGAAAATTAAAAACATTATAATAAATAAAAATACTAGCAATGAGTTTTGAAATTAGTGGAAAAATAATCGAAAAGTTCGATATTGTAGTAATAAGCGATCGATTTAAGAAAAGAGAATTTGTTATAGAAATAAAAGAAAGTACACCAAATGGTTTTGAATATGTTGAAACTATTAAATTTCAATTGACACAAGATAAATGTGGTGCGCTCGATTCTGTTAATCTTAGCGATGATGTTACTATTCATTTTAATATTAAAGGAAAACGTTGGGAAAAGGATGGAAAAGTGAATTATTTCAATAATTTGGATGCCTGGCGTATTGAAAAACAAGGAAGCGTTAAATCTGATGCTCCTTCTGCATCTGTAACAGACATTCCACCCGCTGAACTAGATGAGACTGATGACTTGCCTTTTTAAGGTTAGTTATAAGTTTTAATGCTGAAAACAAAAAATCATTCGTGCATTAGTGGCATTGATTATCAAATTATTTCGACACGGAAAATATTCAAAAGGTAATTGGTGAAAAATAATTATTCACGCAAAGTCAAAAGAGTTTTTGAATGGCCACGAATGCACGAATACCAAAGCTAAAAAGGTAGATAATTAAACTCCCATTCTACCAACGGCACAACTCACATAAGATTTAGCTGTTGTTGCTAAATTGTTTTCAGCACCAATTTCTGGATAACCAATTTTGGCAAGTTTTTGTTTTATTTGCTCCAGTTCATCCAGGGTATCATCAACTTCGATGCTAATTAATGATTGTTCGGAATCAACCGTAACATTATTAACACTTGAAAATTTAGAGGCTTCTTTACGGATAGTGTTTGCACATCCATTACATTTTAGGTTTTCGACAAAGAAAGTATGTGTTTTCATAGCTTGAATTTTTGTCAAAGATATAGCTTAATCCCTATTCGAAACGAATACCATTTCGCAAAACAATTATCAAATTTTCAGGTACTTACAATCTAGATCAAGTCCAGAGATTTCCTCTGATTTGCCATTTGCTTCTTATATTCTTTTGGCGATAAACCGCAAACCTGCTTGAATTGTCGGCTTAAATGTGCAGGGCTGCTGTAATGCATTTTATATGCTATCTCACTAATGGAAAGTTCATCATAAAATACATACTCTTTAATTTTTTCAACCTTAAGTTGGATAATGTATTTTTCAATAGTCATTCCTGTAAATGCAGAAAACAAACTGCTTAAATAACGATAATCCCTATCCATTTCTTCCGAAAGAAAGAGCGAATAATTGATATGCAACTCGCTATCGGAATGATGAATAAGCTTTATAAGGGAGTTTTTTATTCTTTCTATAAGCTGTTTTTTTGCATCATCAAGTAATTCAAATCCCAGAGCTTTCAATTTGGCTTTTAATTCTTCCTGCTCCGCTTCCTGCAATTTGCTCTTTAACCAAACTTCTCCCAACTTAATATCCAAGAAATCAAGATTCAGTTCAATTAAGGTTGTCCGCACTGCTTCTATGCAGCGCGGACAAACCATATTTTTTATTAAAAGTTTTTGCATCCTTTATTTTTGAAGTAATATTTCCACGGCTTTCATTAATTGTTGATCAATCCCCTGGCTTACTTTTTCTTTATCCTGAGCCACCATTACATCGGGTTCCAATTGTTGATTTTCAAGATAATTACCACTTAAATCCCAAACTCCCATTTGTGGAATCCCGAAAACAAGACTTGGATCTATTTGGCGCTCCCACCAAACAGCTGTCATAGTACCAGGAACAGGCATCCCAACCAGCTTACCAATCTTCAATGCTTTGTAGGCATATGGGAAAGCGTGCGCATCGGAATAGTTACCTTCGCCCATTAATACAATAGAAGGACGATACCATTTTTCCATAGGCTCCGAACCAACATAACGACCACGAGGTGCAAAATCCACATAACGTTCACCACTCAATAAAGTTACCAGATCGTCGTGTAGCCAGCCACCACCGTTAAAACGTGTGTCAACAACAATGGATTCTTTATCAACATTACGGCCTAAAATTTCGGAATAAGCAACACGGAAACTAGCATCGTTCATACCTTTAATATGAACATAGCCTACTTTTCCATCGGAAAGACGATCGGTTTCTTCACGCATAAATTTAATCCATCTATCGTAAAGCAAGCCTGATTTAGCACGCTGACTAATCGGTTTCATAACTATAAGGGAAGACTTTTGAGTTGTTGGATGATAAATCCTTAACTGAGTATTTTTACCACCAACCTGATTAAGCAATTGATAAAAATTGACTTCAGGCAAAATATCTACTCCATTAATTTGCTCAATTACATCGCCTATAGCAATTTTTAAATCAGATTTATCTAAAGGTCCTTTTTCTATAATTTCTGTTATTTTCAATCCTTTACCCACGAAAGACAAATCGTAAAAAGCGCCCAAACTAGCCGTTGCATCGCCTTTGGCTTGATGCCTATAACGACCTCCTGTATGTGAGCCATTCAACTCACCCAACATCTCGCCTAGAAGTTCTGCAAAATCGTAGTTATTGCTTATGCTTGGTAAAAATGCTTCATAGGCCTTTTTATACAATTCCCAGTCAACACCTTTAAAATCAGGAGCATAAAATTTATCGTTCACCTGCTTCCAGGCATGATGAAAAATATACTCACGTTCACCGACGGCATTCCAATCCATATCAGCCTTAAAGGCGATATTCTTCTTTACTGGTTTATCAACATTTTTGATATCCAATTTGATAAGACTTCCACCTGAAAGAAGGAATAAGTTTTTTCCATCTTTATCCATTTTCAGTCGGCCACTTTTTCCATTTAGTTTAAGAACCAGCTTGGTTTCTTTTTCCTTTATTTTGTGCAACCATAAATCAAAACCTTTTTCGAAACGACTGAGATAAAATAAGTTCTTACCGTCTTTGGTTAAAACAGCATCGCTCAAATCTGAAGAATGGATAGTAAGGCGAGTTACACGATCTTCAAGATTAGTCAGATTCATTTCTACACTCTTTTCTTCCTTCTTCTCTTCTGTGTCTTTGCTTTTTTTCTTTTTGGAAACTTCAGCAACAACAGGTTTATCTTTGTCTTCATCTTTCTTTTTATCGTATTTAGCTTCATATTCCTCTTTGCTCATTGTGAATTTTTCGTAAAATTCCTGATTAAAGAACATAGCAAAGGCATCGTCTTTTGATCCCCAGCTTCCGTGACTACGCATACCCATACGATCAGAGAACCATAGCATTCCATTACCATCCATTATCCACTTTGGATTAGAATCGGCATATCCGCTTAAACTTAGATTGATAGGGTCTTTCCCGCCCATTGCATCAACCAAACCAACTTCTGTTACCCAACGTTTCCCGCCTAAATAATTTACCAAAAAGTATTTTCCATCAGGTGACCATTGATACCACTGATCACCATCGGAATAAGAAAAATTATAGGTTCCGGCTAAGACAGTTCGTTCTGCTTTGCTTGCAAGATTAATCACCTTTAACTCTGTACGTTCCTCCAAAAATGCAATTTCCTTGCCATCAGGAGAATACTCGGGTTGAAAGGTGTTTTTTTTATTAGCAACGATGGGCTTTTCTTTCAAAACGGTAGATAATGCAAAAGATTCTTCTTCAGCATTTACCAGACTTGTTTCATAGATATTCCAGCTACCATTACGTTCGGAAGAATAAAGAATGGATTTTCCATCGGGGCTAAAGCTTACATTTCTTTCCTGCTCCGGAGTATTGGTAATGCGTTTAGTGGTTCCAAATTCTACGGAAGTTACAAAGACTTCTCCACGCACAACAAAAACGACTTCTTTTCCGTTTGGAGCGACATTCATTTCTGTAGCCTCCTTTGAAAATGATTTAGGAATTGATTTGGCTACTTCTTTAAATTTAGGAATCGTAAGGCTTAATTTTTTAGCATCAGCACCTTCATTTTTGGTATACAAGCCACCATTGTAAATAAAAGATAGTGTATTGTTATCGGCTATACTTAAAAAACGAACCGGGTGAAGTTCAAAATTTGTGAGCTGTGTTTCGGGGCTATCTACTGTAAGTGCTTTTTCGAACACATTAAAAGTTCCGTTTTGCTCAGAAAGGAAAAACATTTTCTCTTCGTTTGCAGCATAAACAGGATTTCTATCTTCGCCCTTGAAAGTACTTATCTGAGTATGTTTACCAAGCGCTTTATCGAACATCCAAATATCTCTTGTAACAGAAGATATATGATGCTTGCGCCAAGGATCTTCATAACCTTTCACATCCTGATACAAGAATTTCATACCATCCTTGCTAAGGTTCACATTTTCGGCCGAAGTGGTTAAACACTGCTTAACGCGACCGCCAGTAACGGGAACTTTATAAAGCTCGGTTAGCAATCCATAAGGAAACTGAGCATTCTTTACATTATCATCAAGAGTTGCAGAGAATATTACAAATTGATCATCTGGAGAAAAAGTCCAGGGCACTTGTTTAGCAGAATGATAAGTAATTCTGGAACTTTCGCGCGTAGCGAAATCGAAAATAAAAATATCGAAATTACCATATAAATCGGATGTATAAGCAAGCTTTTTACCGTCGTTCGACCAAACAGGGTTCGATTCATAAGCTTCGCTAAGCAATAGCGGTTGAGCAGTTCCTCCATCTGAAGAAACCAAAAATAAATCGCCTTGATAAGCGAAAACAATTTGCGCCGCATCTGGAGAAATTGATGCATAGCGAATCCAATCTTTTTGAGCAAATAAGGAAACACTTAGAAGCGCAAAAAAAACAAGCGTAAATCTTTTCATTTGTTTAAGTTTAAATTAAAAATTCCGTTGGTAACTCATTTTAAAAACATTCTTAGAAGAAAATGAATTGCTTTTGTAAGTTTTCATAAGTTCGTGTAATAAAAATTAAGCTATCCAACCTTGTTTGAAATAAATAGCGAAAAGCTTCGAATTAACGTTCGACTAAATTAAGTAATTTTTCTGTGATTGAATAAATCATAAAATGGCAGGATGTTAATTTTTTGTAAAAGTAAATGACTCCTATGCTAACACTAAGAATATCAACAATTTATAGTTTATGTAGTTTACTATCAGCGGGATAAATACAAGCGAATTACCAACAACTCCAATAGGCTTATTTGAAAAGAGTAAAAATACCGAAAAGCTCCCCTATATCACATAAAAAGTTTTAATTTTGAGCTCTTGTTGTAAAGCAGCACAGCTTTGCTTATTTGTAAATTAATTTTTGTGTCAATCACAATAAAAATATCAAAAAAACCTAAAAAATGAATATTCACGAATATCAAGGGAAACAAATCCTAAAAAGTTTTGGTGTTAGAATTCAGGAAGGTATAGTTGCTGCCACTCCTGATAAAGCAGTTGATGCTGCTAAAGAATTACAAAAACAGACTGGTACAGACTGGTGGGTTGTTAAGGCTCAAATTCACGCTGGTGGTCGCGGTAAAGGCGGAGGCGTAAAACTTGCCAAGAGCCTTGATGATGTAAAGACTATAGCAGATCAAATTTTAGGAATGCAGTTGGTTACTCACCAAACCGGCCCTGAAGGAAAATTAGTTAGCAAAGTATTGGTTGCACAGGACGTTTATTATCCCGGAGAAAGTGAAACAGACGAATTTTATATGGGCGTTTTATTAAATCGCGAAACTGGTAGAAATATCATTATGTATTCTACCGAAGGTGGAATGGATATTGAAACTGTTGCTGATAATACACCACATCTAATTCATAAAGAAGAAATTGATCCTAAAGTAGGTTTACAAGCTTTTCAGGCACGAAAAATTGCTTTTAATCTTGGCCTTAGCGGCGATGCTTTCAAGGATATGTTGAAATTTGTTACAGCCCTTTATAGCGCTTATGTAGGAACCGATGCCACTATGTTCGAGATTAATCCCGTTTTAAAAACTTCTGACAATAAAATTATGGCAGTTGACGCTAAAGTAAATCTTGATGATAATGCTTTGTTCCGTCATTTAGATTATAAGGAACTTCGCGATATAACCGAAGAAGACCCAATTGAAGTTGAAGCACGTCGTTTTGATTTGAACTATGTTAAGCTTGACGGTAACGTTGGATGTATGGTTAACGGAGCTGGATTGGCAATGGCAACTATGGATATGATTAAAATGGCTGGTGGTGATCCTGCTAACTTTTTAGATGTTGGAGGAACAGCTAATGCTAAACGTGTGGAAGAGGCTTTCCGTATTATTTTAAGAGATCCTAAAGTTGAAGCTATTTTGGTGAATATCTTTGGTGGGATTGTTCGTTGCGATTTAGTAGCTCAGGGTATTGTTGATGCCTATCATAACATCGGTGATATTAAAGTTCCTATTATTGTTCGTTTACAGGGAACCAATGCTATTGAAGGGAAAAAACTGATTGATGATTCAGGACTTAAAGTTCTTTCAGCCATAGCATTAGAAGATGCAGCTCGTTTAGTAAACGAGGTTATCTAAACAATTTTTTTTTATTAAATCCCGGAAATCTCTTTTGATTTTCGGGATTTTTTTATGGTTTAGTTTTAAGAATTAGGATCGAAAACTACTATTTTCAATTATTTTGCCTGACTTTTAGGTATATATTACATATAGATTGAGATAATTTATTACTTTAGATTTTTGAATCATTCATTGATTATTTAAATTTGTATATGATGAAAAAAAAAACTGATTCTTGGTATATCGGCTTGTTTACTTTTATTTGATACTTCTGGACAAAGTCAAGGTTCAATAAAGGAGAATGTAGAAAATAAAGATCAGGTTTATATCGATTCAATTGAAACTTTAAACATATTGAGCCGCGACCTTACTTTTATTGATACGAAAACATCAATGGAGTATGCTCAAACTGCACTTAGCTTATCCTTAAAATACGATTATGCAATCGGAGAAGCGTATGCCTACCGTAATTTATCAAATCTTAATACAGTCAATGAAATTTATTTTCTTGGCATGAATTACATACAAAGCGCACTTAATATTTTTCGCAATCTAAATGACTCAGTAGGTATTGCCAATTGCTATATATCTCTCGGTCATTTATACCGGAGGTTGCATAATGATCAAGATGAAATCAAGCATTTTGAACTTGCATTTGATATCTTTAGCCAAATGGATATTCCATCACGAACAGGTATAGCGGCACATAATTTGGGTGAAAGTTATTATAATACCGGCGACTTTGAAAAAAGTGAAAATCTGACCCTTTTTGCCATAGAAATAAACAAATCTATTAAGCAAACTTCAGTACTCTCATCCTGTTATAAAGTAATGGGACTTTTGGAACTTTCTAAGAAAAATTACGATGAAGCTGAAAAATATTTACAGAATGCTCTTAAAATTTCTAAACAATTAGGCAAAAACTCTCAAAAAATAGCCACTGTAGAATCCATGATTAATCTTGCTGATATTTACAAAATAAATAATCAGGAGGAATTGCAAATATCATATTTAAACCTAGCAGCTGAATTTTCCAAGACGTACAATCTTTCAAGCTATTTACCCATTATTTATAACGAGATGATTTTAGTCAACTTAGAAAAAAACAAACTTGACAAAGCTAAGAAGTATATTATTGAGTACAAAATTGTTTCAGATAGCTTAAGCAAAAGCAAACTGGAAGATAAAACCGATTTAGTTAACAGATTAATATACTTACATTCTCTTGAAAAAGAAAAGAAACATTTGGAACAAACGGAAATTTTACAGAAAGAAAGTATAAAACGAAGAAATTTGTTGCTTATTCTTACCATATTTTCATCCATTTTATTGGTCTGGTTTATTATAAAAATAAAAAGAATTAATAATAAAACTAAAATTACAAATCAAACCTTGTTAGACCAAAATGAAACAATTAGAAATCAGAACAATCGATTAGAAGTCCTTGTATCCACCAAAGATAAATTGTTTTCAATTATTGCTCATGACTTACGAAGCCCATTTAACAGTATTTTGGGATTCTCCGATTTATTGTTAGAAGATATGAAAGAATTAAGTACTGACCAAATAGCACATCGAATTGGATTAATTAACAGAACTGCAAAATCTACGCTTCATTTACTCGAAAATTTATTGAGTTGGGCAAAACATCAAACTGGTCAAATACGTTTTAGCCCAGAAAATTTAAAATTAAATCCCCTTATTAATGAGATCATTGAATCATTAGATTCAACTGCTTTTATTAAGAATATTTCAATAGATTATAAGCCAACCCACGAAATAGAAGTTTATGCCGATAACAACATGTTGAGAACCATCATTAGAAATCTCATTCAAAATTCAATAAAATTCACCCCTAAGATGGGTAAAGTAGAAATATTCGCATCGAAAAAAACAGAAGGTATTGAAATTTCAGTCTCTGACAACGGAATTGGGATGAGTAAAGATATGATAGACAATTTGTTTTTGATTGGCAAAATCAATCCTAAATCGGGAACAGCCAATGAAAAGGGCAGCGGTTTGGGCTTAGTTCTTTGCAAAGAATTTATTGAAAAACACGGTAGTAAAATAAGTGTTAAGAGTCAAGAAAATCTAGGCTCTACATTTTCATTCACAATTCCTTAGCCCATTTATCTTAAGTTACCACCCAAAAATCTAATATAATATAGAATCAAACTTAAGCAAAAAACTGAAAGGAAGCATACAACCAATTAAAAGCTTAAGAACTATTTCTCCAAACTCAATCGCTCAAAAGCCTTCATTAGATCAGATTCCGGAAGCAAAAAATTCTCATTTCCCCAGAAATTCAAATCGTAATCGGGCGATAAATCGCTAAAAATATCATTTTTTTTGATAGTTTGATCTGAAGAAAACCTTCGAGGTGCAGTCCCATTGAGTTCTGTGGCTACCATTTCGAAACTAGCTGAATATTTGGATGATAAAAACTTGCGACGGCGTTTCACTTTTAATATTAATTCACCCTGGATATGATGGATATAATACAGACCCTCAAATTCTTTATATGTAACAGTATAATGAGCATCTTGCGGTATAATTCTCAATCTCGGGCTTCGGCGAATAACAAAAGCATTGCGCATTTTTTGTAATGAAAATTTAGTGTATTTAAAATCCAATTTTACAAATGCCAAACTCTCAACATCCAAATAAATATATCCTTCGTAAGCAAAAGCCTGCTTTGTATTTTTAGGTTTGAACTCGATTTTATAAGTGAGCTTTTCATCGTTTATAACCATATCACGCATAGAATACACATAATCATCCATCGATTCTAGATTGATAAAAGAAAAGCTATGTTTAACTACATCCAAATCCAAGCTAGTTTGGATACCTCCGTATAGCTTAATTTGAACTGTATCTTCACGTTCGATTGATTTATAGCTACGCTGTTTAACTAATTTCACCTGCTCATTAAAAAGTGAAGGTCGATACGGGCGTTTAAGCACATCTAAAATTCCTTCTGAATACAGCATATACTTTTTATCTCGCTTTACAGCTTCTCGATAAAAAGCACGTTGAACAAAAGAATGATTGGGATAATTCTTTTTCTTATTCGAGATAGCCAAACGTATGAGCCTTTCTGGATAAAGACTCCTAATAATGACTTCTTGCAATGAAATGCTTGTTGATTCAAGTTGATAAACCTGATATTTCGGAATGTCCTTAAGAACTATTTTTAAAGTTTGATAGCCAAGATAACTTATTAAAATTGAATCGCTTGCAACGCTATTTCTAATTTGTAGCGAAAATATTCCATCTTCGTTACTAATGGTTCCTAATATAGAATTCTGAACCGAAATTGCAGCAAACGGAAGAGTTTCACCTGATTCAGCATCACGTATTTCACCTCCAAAAGAAATTTGCACAGAAGCTGTACCAATAGAATCAATTTTAATGGTATTTGTCGGAGGAATTTTCGATTGCTCATAAACAACCAATTGACACTCAATAATTTGATAATTCAGGTTTGGGTTAGCAAACAGACTGTCCAAAATAATACAAAGAGGGACTTTTTGAAAATGTGCATTTACGTTTCTGGTAGTTCGTAACAAATCTGAATTAAAAGTAAAATGCAGACCTGTTTGATTTTCTATAATTTGTAATGCAGAATCAACAGAAATATTTGAAAATTCCAGGCTTTCCGGTTGATACAAAACTTGCTCCTGTCCATAAATGCGGACATTAAGAATAAGAAGCAATATTACGATTAACCGGAGCTTTTGCAAATTATTTAAGGTGTTGATGAATATAGTATAATTCGATCGCCTTCAATTTTCTGATCTAACTTAAAAGTCAGACACATTGCATCCAATAAGGCATCCACAGACATTTGATTATATTTGGACGTTAATGGCAACTCTCCTAGCTTTTCCTCAGCTAAATCGATTTTAACTACATAAGCGCGATTGAGTGTTTGAACAACTTCGTGCAATGGTGTTTTGTCAAAATCAAGCATTTTGGTTTGCCAAGCTAAGTAATTTACATCCCTTTTTGCTATATTTTGTAGTTCATTATTTTTCAGGCTTGCAAAATCTCCTTCTTCCAATATCAATTCCTTTTCAGGGGTTTTCACGCTTCTAATGCGAACCTTTCCACTGTTAACTAAAACTTCTACTTCGCCTTCTAAACCTGATGCTCGAACATTAAATGAGGTTCCAAGTACTTGAATTCGTGCATTATCGGTTTCGACAATAAATGGATGATCTTTATTTGGTTTTACATCAAAATATGCTTCCCCAATTAGTTTGACCAAGCGAGATTCTCCGCTAAATTCGGTAGGATAATCAAGCGAGCTGTTTCCATTCAAATAAACAACAGTTCCATCGGAAAGCTCAACCTGACTTTGATTTAAAGCAGTTTGTAAGCTATTCATTTGCAAGTCGTTTTGCAACAATCTTAAGATGCCAAATCCTATACTCAACAACACAACTATACTGGCTGCTATTCCAATAAAATTTCTGTTCATTGAGAAAAAATTCATCTCCTGCTCTTCTTCTTGTTTTATTCTATAGTTTAATTTATCCCAAGCCGAATCTGTTTTATCATTGTACATAAAGCTTGCTTTTTCTATATGCGTCATTTTTCTTTTCATTTCCATTAGCAACTCCTTCCTATCTTGCCCATCTGCCCATTCTTCAATATTGATTAACTCATCATCAATCAAGTCTTTAGAGAAATAAGCTGTAATTCTCTCCCAATATTCGCTATTTGTATTTGTTTTCATGTTTTCCTTTAATTAATTCGCCACATATTCATCCATATGACGTCTCAAATGTTTTAATGCTTTAGTCATATTTGCTTCCACAGTTTTTATACTGATGGTTAATTTTTCGGCTATCTCACTGTATTTTAAACCTTGGAAGCGATTGAGTTTAAAAATTGTTTTACAATTTTCGGGGAGATCTTCGACTACCTCAATTATTTTATCATAGAGTTCATTGTATTGTAGAATTTCTCCAGGGCTCATACTTTCGTGATAATTCCAATTTTTTTTATCCTGTTGATAATTAAATTTTCTTTTCTCCTGTCTTATTAATTGCAAACAATTGTTGTAAACTGCTTTATACAAATACGCAGAAAAAGAAGTATGAATATCAAGAGTTTTTTTGTTTTTCCATAAGCCAAAAAAAATATCTTGAACAATCTCTTCGGCATTAGGTTCCGATTTAATTATTGATTTAGCATACAATAGCAGGGGCTGATAGTACTCCCTAAACAAAAGTTCGTACTCTTGAATATTGCCTTTTTTAATGGCTTTTAATTGTGCTGAATCTTGTATTGTCAATACTTAAAATTTAAATCGAAATTACAAAAAAAACCAGAGGGTTGGAGACATTTCGCCTTCCCCCCCCGAAAATCGATTGATCAGTGACCTATCTACTCATAGCTCGATTCAACTTCCGAATGGCCACTTCAATCGATTTATCTGGCTCAATGGTATTGTATTTACCCCAAAAGTTCTTGTCTGAGAAAACACCTACTTTGTCGCTTAATACATGTTTCTTTTTAAACCTGTCTCTATTTGCAATTCTCTCTACATTTTGATCATCGCGATCGGTAATAGCAAGTTCAGACTTAAGGGTGTATACAGTTGAGAACCACTTCTTTTTCCACTTTACTTTGAATTGTACTTCTCCAATGGCATAATTGAAATACCATTTTCCATTTTGCTCAAGGTATTTTACCGAATATTTAGCTATTGTTGGTTCAACTTTAGCTCCAAAAGGTTTCTTCTTAATGAATAATCTTGCAGCTTCGTCAGGCTTATCCATATTCAAACTAAAATCGGCAGAAGAAAGAGCATAAGTTTCCATATCAATATAGAATTTTCCTTCGTATAATGGGAAGTCTTTGATTTTATGACGCTCTACAAAACTAATAACATAATGTAATTTCTTATCAATCTTGACCATATTTTCAATCGAAAACTCATAATCCTTAAGCATTTCTTCATCCATTAAAATATGTGGATACTTCATTGCATCAAGCAATAACGCGGTAACAGGGCCTCCTTGCAGTTTAAACAATAAGGTGTCCATTTTACGCTCATTTATACCCTTACGTCCTTTGAAAATTCTAATTCTATCATTCACATTATTGGTGTATGAAGCTTTATAAATATCCACTACTGCTTCAGAAAGTCCGACATAGGTATTTCTTTTCTTGATTGATTCGCGATAAAAGCCTTTCATTGAATTTGCGTCATTAGCATAGTTCTGACCAACGCGACGCATCATAGCTCTAACGATAGATTCAGGTGAATCTGGGAATACCTGTACTTCATTTAAGGTAATAATGGCTGGTTGAAGCTCTAAAACATTGCCTTCTGCTTCTAGTTTAATTAAAGGATAAGAAAGATTATAGTATCCCAAGAACGAAATAAAAAGGTTCTGTGATTTACTATCTTTACTGATTTTGATTAAAAAATCGCCATCCAGGTTAGTGATGGTTCCTGTGTTTTCATCTTCAACAGTAACGCTGGCAAAAACGAGGGGGTTCTTGGTTTGAGCATCAATAATCTTTCCTTTAAAACTACGATAGCTTAATGTATCGCTGTCCTGATTATTTCCTTTAGTTTCAATAAGGCCGATAGCCCATCCGCTTGTGATTGAGGTGATAAATAGCATGAAAACCACTGCTATCATTCTGATTTGGTTAATACTTCTTGTTTTCATAATGATTATTTTAAGTTTATAAATTTAACGAATTTGAAGCCTTTTATCTAGGCTTCTACACATAAGATGATTGAAACGCAAAATACCCTATTGAAAAATCCAAAAAAAATATATCTCTCTTCAAATGTAAAGTATATACTATATAAAAATTCGTGGTCTTTTTGTGTTTTGGGCTTTGTACCGATGGCATCCCTTTGGGAGTGGCTTAAGATAATTTAGCCTTAACAAAAAATATACGCCACTAATGCACTAATAAAATAAACTTCTACTTTCGTTTGAATTAATATTATTCGTGAATTCGTGGCTAAAAAATTAAAAATAACTTTGTGTCTCCGTGTCTCTGTGGCTAAAATAATATACCACGAAGGCACTAAGAGACAGAGAAATAAAAATGAAACTATTAATTCTATAAACAAAAAAGGAAGCCGAAGACTTCCTTTAAAATATATAGATTTTGATTTTTGGCTAAACTAATCCGGTAAATCCCATAAAAGCAAGAGCTAAAATACCGGCAGAAACTAAAGCTATAGGTACACCAGCCATTCCTTTTGGAACTTCCATATTATCGAGATGTTCGCGGATACCAGCAAAAATAACCATCGCTAAAGTAAAACCTATAGCAGTAGCAATTGCGAATACAACACCTTCCATTAAATTAAAGTCTTTTTGAATGGTTAAGATAGCAACACCTAAAACAGCACAGTTAGTTGTAATCAATGGTAAAAATACTCCTAGAGCACCATAAAGAGAAGGGCTTAATTTTTTTAATATAATCTCAACCATTTGCACCAGAGAAGCAATTACCAATATAAAAGTGATGGTTTGCAAAAAAGTGATCTCAAAAGGAACTAAGATGTAGTTCTGGATTAACCATGTAACAACTGTTGCTAAAGTCATTACAAATAAAACAGCTCCACCCATTCCTACAGAAGTAGAAATTTTTCCGGAAACACCAACAAAAGGACAAACACCCAAAAACTGAGCAAGAACAATGTTGTTGACAAAAATGGCGGCAATAATTATAATAGCATATTCCATAATTCTAAAAATTTAAAATTAAGCGTTCTTTTTATTCAAACGGTTTATGATAGCGATAAGATAACCTAAAGCAATAAATGCACCCGGTGCTAATACAAACACCAACATAGCATCGCTTTCAATAAATTTAAAATCGAATAAAGCTCCACTTCCTAAAAGTTCGCGAACTCCACCTAATAGTGTTAAAGCAAAGGCAAATCCTAAACCCATTCCCAACCCATCAACAACGGATGAGCCCAAGCTGTTTTTAGATGCAAAAGCTTCTGCCCGACCCAATACGATACAGTTCACTACAATTAATGGAATAAATAATCCCAACTGCTCGAAGAGTACAGGTAAATACGCTTGCATCACCAACTCAACAATAGTAACAAAAGAAGCAATAATTACGATAAATGCAGGAATACGTACTTTATCAGGAATAAAATTCTTGATCATAGAAACAACAGAATTGGATCCAACAAGAACAAAAGTAGTAGCCAATCCCATCCCCAAACCATTAAAAGCCGAGGATGTTACTCCCAAAACTGGACATAAGCCCAGTAACAAAACAAATACCGGATTCTCTTTAATAAATCCTTTAGTAAAATTTTTCATCTGACTCATTATTTGTTCCCTCCTTTATTTTTTTCAAAGGTATCGTAAGCACGTTGTACAGCATCACTAAAAGCCCTTGAGCTAATCGTGGCAGCAGTTATGGCATCAACATCACCTTTATCTTTAGTCACTTTCAAATCAAATTCTGCAGGATGAACACCTTTATATTGATCTTTAAACTTTGGCTTATCCATTTTTGTCCCCAAACCTGGAGTTTCCTTATGTTCCAATACCGAAACATTATGAATACTTCCATCAGGTATAAAACCTACCAAAAGTTTGATAAGTCCCGAAAAGCCTTTCATTGTATACGTATTCACGGCAGTTCCTATAATTACGGTATCTTTTCTGGCAATATAAAATTGCAATGAATCGTCGCCATCGGCTCGTTGAACCATTAGTTGTTGAATAGAATCAAATTCCGGAAGAACAGCTTTAATGGCATCGTTTAATTTCTTTTGCTTTGCTATCGCAATAGGCTCTTTAGTGAGGTTATAAACGCCACCTAAAGCCAAGCCGGCAACAGCAGTCACTACAAAAAGAACGACCACCATATTTATAAATGTAGATTGTGTTTTAGCAGCCATAATTAGTTCCTCCCAAATCGTTTTGGTTTAAAAGTAATATTCAATAGCGGTGTTGCAGCATTCATAAGTAGAATAGCAAATGACATTCCTTCGGGATAAGCTCCCCACATACGAATGATAATCGTTAATAGACCAATTCCAACTCCATACACCAGTTGTCCATTTCTCGACATTGGAGAAGAAACCATATCGGTAGCCATAAAAACAGCTCCCAACATCATACCACCCGTAAGCAAGTGAAACATTGGATTAACGTATTGTGTAGGATCTATCAACCAAAAAATACCTGAGAAAATAACAACCGTTAAAAGAATACTAACAGGAATTTCCCAAGTAATGATTTTCTTCCAAAGCATATAAAAACCTCCGAGAAGCAGAGCCAGGGCTGAAACTTCTCCAAGAGAACCTCCAATTCCACCAACAAATTGTTGCATAAAAGAAGGCACTTGAGCCATTACTTGTTCAACTGTCATACCGGCATCCAAACCTTCTTTAACAATTCCCAAAGGAGTTGGACCTGTAATCGCATCGGTTATTCCATTTATAATTGGACTCGCCTTTGGCCAGGAAGTCATTTGTACCGGAAAAGAGATCAATAAGAAAACACGACCAACTAAGGCCGGATTAAAGATGTTTTTTCCAATTCCCCCAAAAGACATCTTACCCATTCCAATGGCTACTAAAGCACCTATTACAATAATCCACCAGGGCAAATTAGAAGGTAAATTAAAAGCCAATAAAACACCTGTTATAACGGCAGAACCATCCATATAGGTATCGGCTCCTTTAATAAGGTATTTCTGGAAAAGCCATTCAAAAAATATTGAAGCAGCAACGGCTATCAATGTAACTCTAACAGCATCAAGACCAAAATAGTAAATAGAGACCAGCATGGCAGGAACCATTGCGTAGATTACTCCCCACATAATCTTTTTAACTGAATTATCTCCGTGAACGTGCGGAGATGCCGAAATAGATAATAAACTCATACGGTATCTTATTTCTGATTTCTGTTTCTAATTATCTGACCCACTTTATTTTTTCCTAAGCGGATATAATCGAGCAATGGAATATTTGATGGACAAGTGTAAGAACATGAACCACATTCGATGCAATCCATTACCAATTCTTTTTCTACGATATCAAACTTAGCGAGCATTGATGCTTTTGAAAGTAAGAATGGCTCTAATCCCATTGGGCAAACGCTTACGCATTTTGAGCAACGAATACAAGTATTGATTTCTCTACGCTTTGCTTCAGTATCTGGCATTAATAAAATACCTGAAGTTCCTTTTACAACAGGAATATCATCATTTAAAACTGCTTTCCCCATCATTGGGCCGCCACTGATAATTTTACCCGTGTTTTCAGGTATACCATTAGCAGCTTCAATAAGTTCCTTTATAGGAGTACCAATTCGAACCAAAAAATTAGATGGTTTCTTTATCGATTTACCGGTTATAGTTACCACTCGTTCAAAAAGAGGTTTGTTCTTTTGAACGGCTTCGTAAACGGCAAAAGCTGTACCCACATTATTTACAACACAACCCACTTCCAAAGGCAATTTTCCGGAAGGGACTTCCCGACCAGTTAATGCTTTTATCAATTGTTTTTCACCACCTTGAGGGTATTTCACTTTTAATGAATGAACACTAATCCCTTTGTATTTGGTTGCCAATCTTGTTAGATGTTCTATAGCATCGGGTTTATTGTTTTCGATACCAATCATTGCCTTGTTGGTATTCAGACCTTTCATTAGAATGGTAGCACCAATAAGCATCTCCTCTCCTTTTTCCATCATCAAGCGATGATCGGAAGTAAGATAAGGCTCACATTCAACTCCGTTAATAAGCAGATAATCAACTTTCTTACCATCCGGAACCATCAATTTTACATAAGAAGGGAAAGCAGCACCACCAAGTCCTACAATACCCATTTCGTTCAATTTGTCAACGATTTCTTTTTGGTTAAGTTTGATGTCGGCGCAAATATCTTCAGAACGATCAATGGATTCTAACCATTCATCACCTGCTACATTGATAATTATTGATGGCTTACGAAAGCCGCTGGCATCATAAACATCATCAATTTTAAACACTTTACCGCTAACCGGAGAATGAATATTTGCCGAGATAAATCCGCTTGATTTAGCAATAAGCTGACCAACTTTTACTTCGTCGCCACGATTTACAACCGCTGTTGCAGGAGCACCAAGATGCTGGCCCAGAGGAACAATCACTTGCTTTGGTAAGGCAAGTGTTTCCACAACTTCTTCAGCGGATAATTTATTTTCAGGTGGATGAACACCTCCAAGTTTAAAGGTTTGCATAGGTTTCCCTCTTGTTTTTTAAGAGAATATTTTATGACTCTTCAGTTTTATTTACTTCGTCTTGTTTTTCAGTCGCAGGTGTTTTTGCGCTTACAGTTTCGGCGCTTGTCTCAACAGCTTTTTCTTCTTTGACAATTAGTTTCTTTAATGGGAAATTAATTTCGTGAATAGCATCGGTAGGACAAACAGGCACGCACTTACGACAAAGCTTACACTTATCGTAATCGATATAAGCGCGATTGTTCTTCATTTCGATAGCTTCGAAAGGACAAACATTAAAACATTTTGAACAGCCAATACAAGCAACAGTACAATTCTTTTTGGCAGGAGCACCTTTTTCTTCGTTAATGCAAGAAACAAAAATTCTTCTCTCTTTTTTACCAACATTCCGAAGTTCTATTATGTCGCGCGGACAAGCTTTAACACAAGCTCCACAAGCAGTACAATTGTTATTTACTTCTGGTAATCCCGTTTCAGGATTCATATGGATGGCATCAAAATCGCAGGAAACCACACAATCAGCTAATCCTAAGCAGCCAAAAGAACAACCGCCATCACCGGCATATAAAACGCTAGCAGATGCACAGGTTGCAATTCCATCGTATTCCACCTTTTTAGGTGAATTAAGCAAGGAACCATTGCAACGAATAACTGCAATCATTGGCTCAGTAACATCAGCTACCAAACCTAATATTGAAGCCACTTGTTGCATAACATCTGCACCGCCAACCGGACAGTTAAAGCCTTCCATATTTCCAGCTTTTACCATCCCTTCAGCAAAGGCACGACAGCCAGCATATCCACAACCACCACAGTTTGCACTGGGTAGAGCTTCTTCTACTTCATCAATTCTAGGATCTTCATAGACTTTAAATTTTTGCGCAACAAAAAATAAAATCACTGCGGCAACAATACCAATCGCACCTAAAGAACCAACTGCATAAATCAATACTTCGTTCACATTTCAAAGTTTTAGTGTGGTTTATAATCTAAACCCTTTATTGATGCGGCAAAAGTATAAACAAATTTAAGATTTGAGCACATCTTATACAAGCTATTTTGAGGCATCTAACTTATTGATTTTAAATCTATTAAATGCATTTTAAAATTCCTTTCTTTAACAAAAAACAGCCTTAATTACTGATTTTCTGAAAGTTACAGCCTAAGTTTAGAATGATTATAAATTTTTAAAACTCAATAGTCCGGAAAGAAAGTGAGATAAAGAAAGCTGCCGGCTTATAATTCACTGGATTGAAAACCTAAATATTCTCCTTGGTTTATTAGAAATTATCTAAATTTATTGTTATGATTTTTGGGCGATAAGAATTTTAGTGCGATTTAGTGTTTTAGTGCTTTGGTGGCAAGAAAAATTAGGCCACAAAAACTCCAAATCACTAAATTTCACCAAACAAATCAAATAAAAAACACATGAATTGTTAGTCCAAATTAAATTTAGACAGTTTCTTAATATTCACCAACTTATTAACATTTAGTTTATTATAAATATTTATTTATCTTTGAATATATATAACACATATTTTTTAACTCATGCAAATAGAAATTATAGGATAAATATACATTTGTAAACGTTTATATTTGCTTTTATTATTGATATACAGGGTATTAAATTAAAATAATAGAAATATGCCTATAGTAGAAATAAAAGCAATTGTTTTTATTAGGATGTTACCAACAAGCCTAAGACACTGCATCTGAATTAGACTTATTCGTAATGTGATAAGCTAAAAGAGGAGAAAAAATAGTGACTATTTTTAATGGACATTATGCATATAAATAATGAAATACTTTATGGTTTTGTTTTCTGTCAACACAAGGCATTTCTAAAATCGAAACGTCAAAAGGGAATTATTTCCGAATATCAAACACTCTACAATCAGCTTAAACAAAAACAAAAATGTCATTTTGAACAAAATCTTTCTGAAAATGGCATTCAAATTTTCACAGACTCCACGTTTGACAACATAGTTCAAAAGGAAGGTGTTTCATTAGACCTCACATTTAAGGTGTCAAATTTAAAATTGATATTTGATGGAATTGAATTTACTGGTACTAGCAACATTATTCCTATTTTTATTATTCCATTAGAAAAGGTTACAAAATATGACAGACAATTTATTCTGCTGCAATCTTATTATATTCAAAAAGAATGTAATATTAAGATAGAATATGTTAAAGTAATTTATGGAAAATATTTAAATAAAAGAAAACTTAAATTATCAGTTCCAACTCCGAGCATTAAAAAATTAATTGGTACTTTGAATGCAATTGCAATTGATTCAGTCGAACCTTCCTTAATTCTGAATAATCATTGTGTCGTTTGTGAATACAGAACTTATTGCATGGACAAGGCCAAAGCAGATGATAATTTAAGTTTATTGGATAGAGCGACAGACAAAATAATTGAGAAATATAAAAAGAAAGGAATTTTTACTGTTCAGCAACTTTCATACTTGTACAGACCCAGAAGAAGGCGAAAACAAAAATCCAAGCCAATAGTCTCTCACAATATTGAAATACAGGCACTAGCGATTAGAACTGATAAAACTCTAGTGCAATTATTACCGGAATTATCAAGACAACCAATAGAGATTTTTTTGGATGTAGAAGGTAATCCAGATAAGGATACTTATTATTTGATTGGATTATATGTGATAGATAATCAGAAAATTGCAACCTATTCTTTTTGGGCAAATAATGCAAGTGACGATGTTCACATTTGGCAACAGTTCCTTTTAAAGATTAGCGAATATCCAAATTCTCCTATATTTCATTATGGCAATTATGATGCAAAGGCAATTGAAATGCTTGGGAAAAGATATAAAACAAACACAGCGGCTATACAATCAAATTTAATAAACATAAGTAATTCCATTTTTGGTAAAATATATTTTCCTGTTTATTCCAATAGATTAAAAGTATTAGGAAATTATATCGGTGCTACATGGTCATCAAATATAGCAAGTGGTATACAAAGTTTGGTTTGGAGACATTTATGGGAAGTTACACATGATGAAAAATTTAAGCAATTATTAATCACTTATAATTTAGAAGACTGTCAGGCATTAAAATTATTGACTGACAAGCTATTACGAATACAGGAATCTGCTGATATTTTATCAGATATTGATTTTGTTAATAGCCCTAAAAAAAATGCTTCGCTTGCAGGTTCTCAAATTCATCAACAACTTGATATGGTTTTGAAATTTGCACATGAAACTTATGATAAAAGCAAAATATGTTTTCAAGGTTTCAGGCAAGATGAAGTTTTAGAGAAAAATAAAGTTGGAAGGAAAATTGGTCATGTAGGAACATCTCGGATTTTTCCAAAGCCAAAGAAAAAAATTATTGTGCCGATGAAAAGTGTTTGCCCAATTCATAAATGTAAGTTGACCGAAAGCCCTGTCATGTCAAATCAAACAATAACTGATTTAGTTTTCACAAAATCCGGAATGCGGAAATCAATTATCAAATACGAAGGACACAAAAGTTATTGTTCCCTTTGTAAAAAAAAGTTTACTCCCCCTCAAATCGAGAAAATAAAAAACCTACATTTTGGGCGTAATTTTAAAGCATGGGTGGTTTACCAGAGACTTTTTCTCAGATTGCCTTATGATGTAATAAGATTGAATTTAATAGAGTTGTTCAATGAAAAAATTAGCAATGCAAGTATTTACAATATTATCAAAATATTTTCTTACACATATAATATTACGGAAAATCTAAATCTAAAGCAGCTACTCAAAAGTCCATTTATCCATGTTGATGAAACTCAAATTAGTTTTAAAGGTACTAATCACTATATTTGGATATTTACAGATGGGAAATATGTAGTTTTTCGTGAAACAGAAACTCGTGAAATAAGTATGGTTGTTGAACTTTTGACGGACTTTAAAGGGATACTTGTTTCTGATTTTTACCTAGGTTATGACTCTTTGAATTGTATGCAACAGAAATGTTGGGTTCATTTATTAAGAGATTTGAATGATGATTTATGGAAAAATCCTTATGATGATGAATATGAAAAATTTATGTTGAAATTGAAGGATTTAATTATTCCAATATTTGCAACAATTGAGAAATATGGATTAAAGAAATGTCATTTTAATAAATTCAGGAAAAATATTGATGAATTTTATGAACTGGTAATATTAAATAAAAGCTATAATTCCGAAATAACTTTAAAATACCAGATACGGTTAAAAAAACACTGGTCAAACTTGTTTACTTTTCTTAATTTTGACAACATTCCATGGAACAATAATATGGCAGAAAGAGGAATTAGACATATAGCAATACAAAGAAAAATATCTATGTATTTCAGCACAGGAATTTCACATTATTTACTATTTTTAGGAATTATGCAATCATGCAAATTTCAGAATAAATCGTTTCTAAAATTCTTAATATCAGGGAAGAAAAACATTTAACTAAATTGAAAATTAATTATTAATTCATGAGCAATATTAAACTCTTTGAAAGCGAGCAGATAAGAACTGTTTGGAACGAAATAGATGAAAAATGGTATTTTGTTGTAGTAGATGTTGTTCGTATATTGACAGATTCATCCAATCCGACTGATTATATAAAAAAAATCCGCAAACGAGACATACAACTTTCAGAAGGGTGGGGACAAATTGTCACCCCCCTTTCAGTTGAAACTGCTGGAGGAAAGCAAAAGCTGAATTGTGCAAATGCTAAAGGACTTTTACGCATTATTCAATCAATACCATCACCAAAAGCTGAGCCATTTAAACAATGGTTAGCCCAAGTTGGTTCTGACAGATTAGATGAGATTGAGAATCCTGAATTAGCCACACAGCGGACTAGAGAATTATACAAAGCTAAAGGTTATCCTGATGACTGGATTGAAAAGCGTATGCGAAGTATTGCTATTCGAGAAGAGTTAACCGAAGAATGGAAAAACAGAGGAATAAAACAGCAAATAGAATATGCCATTCTTACAGCAGAAATATCAAAAGCAACTTTTGGACTAACTCCTTCAGAATATAAAAAAATGAAACAGCTTAAAAGTCAAAATTTGCGTGATCATATGACTGACCTTGAATTGATTTTTTCGATGTTAGGCGAAGCTTCAACAACAGAAATTGTAAAGAATAAAAACCCAAAAGGTTTTAATGAAAATAAAAAAGCATCGAGACAAGGTGGAGCAGTAGCAGGCAATGCAAGACTTGAGCTAGAAAGCAAAACTGGGAAAAAGGTTGTGTCAACTGGTAATTATCTTCCTAAAAAGAAAAAGAATAAAGAATTGAAAAGTGGGAAAAAGAAATAGCTAACCAACAACTTGTTTACGAAGTAAATTTCAGGTGGATAAAAACTAAAATGCATAAAGGCCAGTTGGTAATCGAGTAGACGGCTCCGCCAGTAAAAACTGACGGAGTGCGCCTCTCACACCACCGTATCCCGATGGAATAATCGGGACAGGCAGTACGGTTCTCGTATACGGCGGTTCGTTAATGAAACCTTACTTGTTTGTAGTATTCCATTAAACTAATATAACCCCGCAATTCCAACCGTTTGATAGTGATCGTAGTGCCAAGAATCGGGCTTTGAGCTACACGCCATCCACCCATTCTGGTTCTACTCCAAGCATAAGCCGTGCCTTCTTTAACACCTAAACGGATTAGATTCTTACGTTTTCGCTCGGGTTTGTTACTCCCTTCGGTCGTGAGCTCGCAAGCTCGGTTTCAATGATGCCAGATGCAATATCTGAAATGCGTGTCCTTTCTTCTAAAGGCAGACCTTTTCCTTTTTCGTTTAATACTTCGTACTGTGACAAAAATTATGTTAAGGTTTTACGCAAAATAATATCTTTGCCATGCATTTAAGCTCAAAAGATGAATGATAAAATCAAACTCGATCTAACAGCTAGCCAGTTCTCAGCATTGGCGCAGTGTATGTTAAGCATTGAAAAGCTTTATAGTGATGATCCTGACAAAGAAATTATGGCTCGTTACCTTTTAGGTAGAGTACTTAAGAAAATGATTAATCGCTTTCAGGATTTGAAAAAGAAAAATAAAATTAGTCTGAATAGTGCCGAAGCAGCTGCATTTCGTACGATAATGAGTGTTCAAATCGAAAATTTTGGCGTCTATGAACAAACTATCATTCGTGAAATTTTATCTCAAATAGGAACAAAATTTTAACATAAAAAATATATGAACGCTTTTAAAGCTTACGACATTCGCGGTGTTTACAACCGCGATTTTAACAAAGACGATGTATATAAAATTGGATTCTTCCTTACTCGACTTTTAAAATCGAACAAAGTTTTGGTTGGGCGCGATGTTCGCACATCCTCTCCAGAAATATACGAATACCTTTGCAAAGGAATTACCGATAGTGGCGCAGATGTTTATGATACAGGCTTGGCAACTACGCCAATGATTTATTGGGGAACAGCTCAATATGGATTTGATGCTTCCGTGATGATTACTGCCTCGCATAATCCCAAGCAATATAACGGTTTAAAATTTTCGGCAAGCAACGCCTTACCTGTTGGTTACGATAGCGGACTGAGCGATTTGGAGAAAATGGTTTTAAATGAAAAAGTGGAACCTGCAGCTGTAAAAGGCAAAATTATAGAAAACGATTTTAGAGCCGAATATCTTGCTTTTCAAAAAGATAAGATAAAAGATGTTTCGAATTTAAATATTGCTGTTGATGTATCTAACGGAATGGCAGGATTATTTATTCGTGATATTTTAGGCGATAATGTGCATTATATTTTTGATGATCTTGATGGCACTTTTCCTAATCACGAGGCAAATCCTTTAGAACCTGAAAATATAGTAGACGCACAAAAATTGGTTAAGGAAATAAAGGCGGATATTGGCGTTATCTTTGATGGCGATGCAGATCGTGTGATGTTTGTCGATGAAAACTCAAGATTTATATCCCCCGATTTGATTATTGCACTATTAGCCAATCATTTCCTGAAAGAGAAAAAAGCAGGTATTCGTGTACTGCAAGATATTCGCACATCGAAGGCAGTTGGCGAATATGTTGCCAAATTCAATGGCGAAATGCATATGTGGCGTGTTGGGCGTGCTTATGCCGCATTAAAACTTCGGGAAATAGACGGTTTGTTTGGCGGTGAATTGGCCGGCCATTATTATTTTAAAGAGTTTTTCTATTCCGATTCCGGCTTATTGGCTGCCAGTTATGTTCTGAATATTGTAAGCGACCTGAAAAAACAAGGCATCAGCTTATCTAAAGCCATTGCAGAAATAGAAGTTTATAAAAATTCCGGCGAAATCAATTTTAAAATTGAGAAAAAACAAGAAGCGATGGATGCCGTGATTGCGCATTTTAGAAAATCTGGTGAACCTGATGCTTTTTACGATTTTGACGGATATCGCATCGAATTTCCTGATTGGTGGTTAAACATAAGGCCTTCTAATACAGAGCCTTATTTGCGTTTTTTAGCAGAAGCGAAAACTACTGAATTGTTGGATAAAATTGTAGGTGAATCCACAGAAATTATAAACAGTTTTTTTTAATACGTTATGAAAACAAAAATTTTGGAAGATCAAGTTTACCGCAATGAACGCTAAGAAAATTCGCTAAGGCCGCAACGAACTAATTATAAATAATGAAAGTTTTGCGTGCTTTGCGTATACCTTTGCGCACTTTGCGGTTAATTCAAAATCAAGGTGTTGAAACAGAAACCGGCAATACCTTTCCGTTATAATATTTGGCACCGGAACACGCAAATTCGGCCAAATATTCCCCCATTTCTTCGGCACTTAAAGGAGCTTTATAATCTGGGAAAGCCGAACGTAACATTTCAGTATCCACAGCGCCAAATGCCAAAGCATTTACCTTAATTCCTTTTTCCGCCAATTCGGCTGCCAAGCTTTCCGTAAAAATTGAAACTGCACCTTTGCTCGCTGAATACACACTTAAACCAGGGAATTTTACACTTCCCTGAATCCCACCCATACTACTAACATTAACAATATGAGCACCTTTTTTCATAAAAGGAACAACTATCTGTGAAAGTCGGAAAGCTGCTTTTATATTAACTCCAAAGGATTGATCAAAATCTTCAGAAGTAATTTCTAAAAATGGTTTTGCAGCTAAAAATCCCGCATTATTTATTAAAATATCAATTTGATCGAAATGTCTTTTGATCTTTTTTTCTAATTGTTCGAAATCGCCTTTATAGAAATCAAAGACAATATAATCCAAATTAGAGCTTGGATGCTCTGCCTCGACTTTGTTTTTTAAATCTAGCAATTTCTCTTCGCTGCGAGCAATAGCTAAAATATTATTTCCGCATCTGTTTGCCAGCTTAATTGCTGCTTGATATCCAATTCCTTTGCTGGCTCCTGTTATGATTATATTCATTTATCTAATTTCTCAATAAGCATTTACAATATTACAATTTTTTAGTGCCTTTTTGGTGACTTGGTGTTTTCGCGGCTAATTATTTTTGCCACCAAAGCTCTAAAACACAAAAATTCACCAAACAATAAATCAAAAAAATAAAATCACGTCATTGTCCGGCTAGAATCTATTCAGACCCAATTTTTACAAAGCTATTTTTACTTATGATAAATTTTTCTAAATGGAGCATTAGCTCTATCAAAAATACCGTGCATAAAAGCAATAGCTAAGCCATAATTAGTCACCGGAATTCCAGCATCAATGGCCGGACGCAATCGATTTTTCACTTGCTTCTGAGTGATAACGCAACCTCCGCATTGAATATTCATAGCATATTCAGTTATAGTGCGTTTAAGACTCTCCAAGCCTGAAACCATTTCATATTCCAACTTCTTATTAGAGAATTTATCGAGCCATTTTGGAATTTTCACCTGACCAATATCATCGCAGGAAACGTGATGAGTACAAGATTCCAGCAATAGAACTTTGTCGCCGTCTTTTAGTTTCGCAAGTTTTGGAGTTCCGGCCAAATAAGGAACATCATTCTTTGAAAATGTTTGGATTAAATCTTCTTCAAAAAGACTCAAAAACATTATCGACAATGACAAGGATAGCCAAATCTATTTGACTGATTTGAAGCAAACTTTTTTTGATACGTTCTTTTCCTAAATTGCTATTATCGTCTATTCCAGCTGTATCTACAAATATAACAGGTCCTAAATCGGCAATTTCCATCGATTTTTTTACAGGATCAGTCGTTGTACCTGCAATATCTGAAACTATGGCAATATCTTGATTTGCCAATGTATTAATCAGACTGCTTTTGCCATAATTGCGCCGACCAAAAATTCCTATATCAATACTCCGGTAAAAAATTAACAATGGGCATTTGAAAACTTTTTCAAAAGTCGTTAATAAGAAAAAAAAGAAAGCATCTGTTTTGTAACATGAAAACAAACAAAGAAGATGCTTTCAACAAGGGCAAGGCTCTTGTAAATGCAATAATAGAAAAAATTGGCAAACAAAATAAAGCAAGGGAAAAATTCATGGTAAAGATTTTCACTTTATTTATGGGGTTGGGAGGTCGCTATAATTTCACCAACATGTCAAGGTACGGTGATTATAGCGAACAAAGTTACCGTAACAATTTTGATAAGCCGTTCAATTTTATAGCATTCAACAAAAACCTGATTCTTGAAAATTGTTCAGCGCATAGGGTAATAGCGTTTGATCCGAGCTATATACTCAAACCAAATAGGAACCAGAAAAATCGGGTATAATAATTTGGAAATTATCAGTTAATATATTTTCAAATTCTTTATCTCTCCAAATCTCATTTTCAAAGAAGTTGATAACAGCTATTCTAAAGTCTTCAAATTTTTGATAGAATTTATTGTAAACAACTTTTTTCTTTAATATCCGCCA
>JAQIBR010000205.1 GCA_027858955.1 Bacteroidales bacterium | reverse complement strand
AATGCCGCATAGCAAATTTTGAATTTATCCCGAACCTTCGGGAGTTAATGCCGATAGATCAACAAAACCGCTAATTGAACGAAGTGAAAATATGCGGCATTTAGTTGACTAATCGGTATAAAACTATGGAACTCATAACTGATTGGGCTGAAAAAAAACATGTATTACTGAAATATGCCATTGAAAAATTAATGCCTGCAAATTTATTCTATATCAGGATAATAAGGATGAGCCCGTATGTTCAGTTAACTGCTCTTACCTGGTTTTGCCATCAAAAACATAGGCTGCCTTATCATAAAAAAACTATTTCAGAAAAAATGCTCTGGAAATATTTTTTGCCACTAAAACACTAATGCACCAAATCTCACCAAATAGTCATGCTAATTTAATTTGGCAAGTTTTTAAGTACATATGCAATTTTATCAGAAAGGCTTAGATTTCCTTCAATCCAGTTAATTTCAAATCCTTGCTTTTCCATTCTGCGGAACCAGGTCATTTGACGTTTACTAAATTGATGAATTGCCGTATTCAAACGTCTGAACATTTCATTATACGCTAATTTTCCTTCCAAATGATCAGTTACCCATTTGTATTCTAAACCATAGAAAGTGAGTTGTTCGGGTTTTATGTCTGAATTCAACAATCCTTCTACTTCTTCAATCATTCCATTTTGAAGTCGCTCTTCTAAACGTTCGGTAATTCGCATTCTAACTACTCTTCTGTCGTAATCAATGCCGAATATCTTTGTATCAATCTTAGGAAAATGAGTATTAATATCTGGATTTTCGTCATAGTATTTTTGAATTTCTATAGCACGAATCAATCTCTCTCTTTCTGATGTATCGGTAGTATTATGTAAATTTTTAAATGATTCCAATATTTCTATGAGTTCTCTTTCCACTTTTAATTCAAGGTCTTCCCTTAGAACATCATTTTTAGGAACATTTATTAATTTATATCCTTTTAAAACGCTTTCGATATACAAACCAGTTCCACCACATAAAATGGGAATATTTCCTCTTTTATCAATAGAGGAATACGCTTTTAGAAAGTCTTTTTGGAATTCAAAAACATTGTATTCATAACCTGGGTCAACAATATCAACTAGGTGATATGGGATTTGCTTCCCTTCAACGAAATAATCAGCTAAATCTTTACCTGTACCGATATCCATTCCTCGATAAACTTGACGAGAATCTGCACTAATTATTTCGCCGCTCAATAATTTGGCAAGATTAGCTGCTAGACTTGTTTTTCCGGTAGCTGTAAGTCCTAAAATTGTAATCATAGAATTAAATCTGAGCTGCAAAATTAATGTTTTGATTTCATTTTTCTGTATGAATATTCAAAATCTACTAAAGTATCGCGAATATTTTTCAAAGAAGAAAGATTGCTAAAATCGACTGAAGTAGCCAAATCTTTTAAATATGAGGAATATTCATTACTAATAGAACTGAAATACAATAAATTATCTGATAGATTTTTTGTTTGCTGGTTTTCATTCGTATCGACATCTTGTTTTAGAAATTGAAGAATTCTCAATCCATCTACCAAAATTGTACAAGCTTTAGCAAATTGCTCTTTTGCTTTATAATTTTTGCGTAATGGTTGCCATATCTCCCCTTTTTTCAATTGATTTTGAAGAAAGATAGTCATAGGAGTAACTATTTCTTTTTCAAATAAATAAGGAAAAGCATCGTAAGTTTTTTTGACTTTCTCAAATAATTTGAAATGATAAATTGGATAGGATGACCAATCGCCTGTATTTCCTTTAATCATCGCCGGGCCAGTTCCAAAGTTTACTCGATCTGAGAAACGAGCAGCAGGATATACTTTTTGATCGTTCCAATGTTCAAGCTCGCCAAACTTGCTTAATTTTTGTAAGAAATAAAAATCCTCTCCTGATGATTTCGGACTAATCCCTCCCATTCTATTGTATGTCCCTATTGTTGTTGCCATTGCCGAGCCGAGAGCTGTAAAATGATAAGGATTATCAATTAAAAGCATATTTATGGCATAATTGCGCATATAAATCTCATAACGCAAAATAGCAAGATTAGCTTCTTTGTCTTTCGTTAATCGATGATAGTATGGATTAGCTATGCCAACAATATTTGGTTTTCTTACGAAGATATCGGCGACTGAAGAAAAATAATTTTGTGGATATTCGGTATCGCCATCTATACTCAAGATAATGTCTAAGTCTGAACCCAAGCTTGCAGCCTTATCCATAGCAAGTTTTCTAGCCCAACCCACACCTTTTTGTTTTCCTTGCCAGCCATTTCCTTTGCTGCATTTATCTATAATTATGATTGGGAATTGATTTTCATTTTTGAGAATATCAATGCTTTTTTGATTGTCGATGCAAAGATTTAATTTCTCAGGCCTCTCCCACCATTCATCTGGTTGGTTAACACAGGCGACCAAATCAAAATTCTTAAAAGTTTGTTTCTTTAATGAGTTTAAAAGTTCAGAAATATTTTCTGATTCATTTAGTATTGGTAAAGACACAAAAATTTTGGACTCCTTCATATTTAAAAAAAGACTGTTTTTAGAACAGCCTAGAAAACAAAATAAGTCTATATTTTGCTTGGATTTAGTATTAGTCGTTTCAATTATTTTTTGGTGAACTTTAGTGTATTGGTGCTTTGGTGGCCTGTTTTTTTTCGCCACCAAAACACTAAAACACCAAAACACACTAAATTCTAGATATAGAAATTCATAAGAAGAAATTTCGACGATTTATAAAAACATTCTATTTATTTTAAAAACTCAGGTAAACGACCAGGAGTCCAAATGGCTCCAATTTCGTCTAGCTTTCTCTCAATTGTTTCCAATTCAGCTTTAGCAGATTTTATTCTTGTTAAAACTGCTGGGAATTCTTCCACAAGTATTTCATAGTTGGAAACAGCTGTTTGAGTTGGAGCCGATGTTGAAGACCACATAGCACGCATAATTACGCTTAAGCGATCATTTAAACAAACTTGCTCCGGTGGTACTTCCTCAGGACTTGCTTTTGCCGGAGTACCATCTAAAAGAAGTGTAATTCCACTTAGTGTTTCATCAAGTGCTTTTGCTTTTTGTGCCATCTCAAATGAACAAGCTGGAGTGTTATGAATAGCCTGCCGCACCTGAACAACTTTTCCTTTCATTTCATTCAAATAACGCTCTGCACCATCCATAGTTTTTCCTAAGTCGGCAACCTGTTTTTGAAAAGCGACTAAAGCTGCTCTGTCTGATGCTCCCAATGTAGTATTGTTTAATACTTTGGCGTTGAAATCGACCGGACCGGAAAGTAATTTCGTTTCACCGTTGAAAACCAGAGACATACTCACTTTATAAGCACCCGGCATAGCCAAGATTCCATCTGAACCACTGTTAGTTGCATCAAATTTTGTAACCGGTCTACGAGCAGGTGTTTCACCTTGATTTCGTAAATTCCAAACTACGCGGTTGATACCCTTAGAAAGCTTTTTGTAAATATTTTTTACAATATCACCGCCGGCATCTGTTATAGAGAATACTAAGTAGGGAGAAAGTTGGTTTTTTTCAGCTTTAAGCTGCTCTTTTGTAGGCTGTGGAATTGGCATACCTTCTTTGAAAAGTTCGCCTTCTTTTTTAAGTCGTGTTGCTTTTAGCGTTTTAGGTGCTTCATTTAAGAAATAAGTGAACGTTGCTCCGAATTCAGGATTTTTTCCAAGATATTGAGTAGAACCTTGTCCATAGCGAGCACGTGTTTGTTGATACATCAATGCATCGGCAACAGGGAAAATATGACCCTCTGTTTTAAGAAATTCTTCATTTACTTCGCGTAAAGCTGAATAATCATCAATAATATAAAATCCGCGACCGAAAGTAGCAACTACTAAATCATTCTCTCTTTGTTGTATGGCTATATCTCTAACAGCGATATCAGGTAAACCTGCATCAAATTTCTTCCAGAAATTACCGCCATCAACACTAACAAAGAAACTAAATTCAGTCCCGACAAACAGTAAGTTTTCATTTACGAAATCCTGCTCTATTGTGTGAATAGAACCGTTCTCAGGAAGATTATTAGAAATTGAAAACCAAGTCTTTCCTTTATCGGTACTTTTCAAAATATAAGGTTTGAAATCGTCGCTTTTTAAATTGTTAAAAGAAACGAAAACTACATTCTCATCGAATCGTGACGGCATAATATCGCTCACATAAGTATAATCCGGAACGCTTGGGAAAGAAGATGTCTTTGTCCAGGTTTCACCTCCGTTATTGGTAACTTGAACCAATCCGTCGTCTGTTCCGGCATATATTAAACCCTCTTTAACTGTAGATTCAACCAAAGAAACTATAGTTCCCCATTGTGAAGTTGAAACATCTTTAACAACAGCATTTGAAGGCCAGTATTTGCCCATCATCGGGAACATATTACGATCTTCATTACGTGTAATGTCTTCACTGATTTTTGTCCAACTGTTTCCTCTATCAGTTGATTTAAAAACCTTATTAGCAGCCATATACAGTGTTTGACTGTTATGTGGGCTAAGCAGCATCGGCGCATCCCAATTCCATCGATAATTTTTCTCACCTTTTAAAGGTGCAGGTTTAATGCCGGTTGCTTCACCTGATTTTTTATCATAGCGCGAAACATTTCCATATTGATACTCAGAATAAACAATATTTGGATCATCAGGATCAACTGCTTGCCAAAAACCATCACCACCAAGAGTAACTACCCACTCTCCTAATTCTACACCTGCACGGCTGGTATTTTGATTTGGTCCGCCAAAACTATTGTTGTCTTGTGTTCCTCCATAAACCCAATAAAATGGATAGGAATTATCGGCAAATACACGATAAAATTGAGTCACTGGAAGGTTAGATTTAAATACATAATTTGCACCTGCATCAAAACTTTCGTAGATGCCACCATCGCCACCAATCATAATATGATCGGTATTATTAGGATCTATCCACATAGCGTGATCATCCACGTGACGCGCATTGTTTCCAAGTACCTTCCAATTTTTTCCACCATCAACTGTCACTCTGGTACGTGTTTCAAGCGAATATACTTTATCTACATCCACAGGGTCAGCAACAATAGTATTGTAATACTGTCCACTTGAACTATATGATCCCATTTTTGAAAAGGAAGCACCACGATCTGTTGAACGGAAAAAACCGCCTTGATCATCCTGCGCTTCGATAATTAAATAAATCACATTATTATCGACTGGAGAAATAGCAATTCCCATACCGCCCATATGACCTTTTGGAAGTCCGCTTGTTACTTTGTCGAATGTAGTTCCAGCATCAGTTGATTTATAAAATGCTGTTTCCGGTCCGCCACCAATTTTACCAAAAGCACGACGACGACGTTGTTCGGAAGTAGCATAAACAACATCAGGGTTGCAAGGATCTAGAACTACATTATTGATTCCTGTATTTTCCGAGATATCAATAACTTTTGTCCAATTCTTGCCACCGTCCACAGTTTTATAAAGACCACGCTCACCACCGGGTCCCCAAGCGGAACCTTCAGCAGCAACATAAACCACATCGGAATCGCGAGGATCTATAGCGATCATACCAATTTGGCGACTTTCTTTTAATCCCATATTTTTCCAGGATTTACCACCATCTATAGTTTTGAAAACACCATTTCCATAACCCAAAGCACGTTGATGATTGTTCTCGCCTGTGCCGGCCCAAACTATGTTTGAATTGTTTGGATCCATTGCAAGAGAACCGATGCTATAGGCGCCATATTTTTCAAAAATTGGTTTCCATGTTGTTCCGTTATTTTCTGTTTTCCAGATATTTCCTGAAGATACAGCAACATAATATTCGCTGTGATTCTTTGGATTAACCGCAAAATCAGAAATTCGGCCTGAAGTAAAAGCGGGTCCGATACTGCGCCATTTTAATCCTTTAAAAGATGCCTTCTCGATGGCAGTTTTCTCTTTTTCATCATCTTTCTTTTTTTTCTTGGCTGCAAAGGTAGGAGTTGCTATAAGCAAGGCCAATAATAGGAAAAAGCTCAATCTGAGCTTAGCCCGTACTTTGTGTTTGTTATTCATAATTATAGTTTAATTGATTAATTAATTGAAAGAAACCTCTGTAAAACTCAATCCTTGTATCATTATTGAAACAGAAAATCAGCTTTACAAAGGTCTCAGAATTATTCTTGTTTATTTATCCGAAGAAGGTTTTTTTCCTTTGCCGGGTTTAGCAATGCTTTCACGCATAGTGGTATCGGCTTGAATATTCTCGAATTTATAATAATCCATTACGCCTAAATTACCGCTTCTAAAAGCATCGGCAATAGCTTTTGGAACTTCAGCCTCGGCCAAAATAACAGCAGCTCTGGCTTCTTGTGCTTTAGCAACCATTTCTTGTTCTAAAGCAACTGCCATGGCTCTTCGCTTTTCGGCATTTGCCTGCGCAATATTTTTATCGGCATTCGCCTGATCCATTTGAAGAACGGCACCAATGTTTTTTCCAATATCGATATCTGCAATATCTATAGAAAGAATTTCGAAAGCAGTTCCTGCATCTAATCCTTTAGATAATACTACTTTAGAGATAGAATCAGGATTTTCCAATACTGCCTTATGACTGGCTGAAGAACCAATAGAAGAAACTACACCTTCGCCAATTCTGGCTAAAACTGTTTCTTCTCCTGCACCACCAACCAATTGTTGGATATTTGCGCGAACAGTCACACGAGCTTTGGCAATAAGCTGAATACCATCTTTTGCAACGGCTGTAACCGGCGGAGTATTAATAACTTTTGGATTTACTGACATTTGCACAGCTTGAAAAACATCTCGACCGGCAAGGTCAATTGCTGTTGCTACTTGAAAATCGAGCTCCATATTTGCTTTACCGGCTGAGATTAGTGCATCAACAACATTTTTAACTTTACCACCGGCAAGATAATGTGCTTCAAGATCGTCGCGTTTTAAATCCAAGCCTGCTTTTTTGGAAGTAATCATTGCGCTTACAATAACTTTTGGCGGAACATTACGCCAACGCATAAGCACCAATTGAATTAAAGATACGCGTACACCTGACACGAGAGCGGAGAACCACAGTCCAACAGGTATATAAACAAAAAGCAGCCATATACTTACGACGACCGCGACAATAATTCCAATTAACATTCCCATTCCTTGTTCCATAATTTAAAAATTTATTTTCTAAAATTAAATTGATTATTCTTGAATAATAATTTCAACAAATACTTTATTATTTTTTATTTCAACTATGCGAATTTTTTTTGCGGGATCTAAAAAATCGCCAAATGTAGATACTTCGATAAATTCGTTACCAATGCGTGCTGTCCCCATTGGAGTTAAACGTGAAATACTAATCCCTTCATCGCCTATATGAATTTTTTTTTTAACGTGATCAATTTTGGAATCGATACTGGTTGATAACATTGCCTTTTTCCAGGTTTTTGACCGGAGACTTAAGACAAGCATTGCGATACTAAAAATTGAGGTGCCAATTAATGCGAAAATCCCCCAGTTTGTACCATAAATTATAAAAGTTTGATAAACTCCCAAAGCGAGTGAAATAAAACCTATTATTCCAATAAAGGTAGTTCCGGGGACGACTAAAAGCTCAAGAAGTATAAAAATAATTCCTAATGCTATTAAAACTAAGATAATTATCCAGGGCATCGTTTTTATTTTCTGTAAAATTAAGAAAAGAAATGGGATAATGAAAAGAATGCCATCTTTTTTATGGATGTAAATTTAAGATAATTAGTAAAGAAATTTCAGTAAGTTAGCTAATCTATACTAACGGTTAAATCGCGACGAGATAACTCATCAAACATTGGTTTCAAATTAGAAAATGAATCTGATTTAACGGCACACTTACCCTTATAATGTACTATAAAAGCGCACTGTTTTGCTTGAATTTCATCGTGACTACAAACATCGATAAGTGAATTGATAACAAAATCGAAAGTATTGAAATCGTCGTTAAACAAGATCAAAGATTTGTGTCCATCTAAAAGCTCATCGCTATCGAAAACAGGAGAATGTTTTTCTTTAGTCATACCGCAAAGATATAAAAATTGATTTTATACCGATTAGTCAACTAAATGTCGCATATTTTCACTTCGTTCAATTTGCAGTTTTGTTGATCTATTGGCATTAACTCCCGAAGGTTCGGGATAAATTCAAAATTTGCTAAGCGGCATTTTGAACTACAATTGGTATTACAATCAATTGCAGGAGTGGAATATTTATCATTTTGTTAATTTTTATTTGCTCGAAATATTAAAATTATCTTTGCAGCAATGATGTATACTTCACTGTTAAAAACTGGACTTAAATTAGCCTTAAATAAGGAATTGCCTGGAATTCATTCACATTTGAAGCTTGCTCCTAAGAAACGTATTAAAGGCATAGGAAAAAATGAAAGTTCAAATAATGCCAAAGCTAGTGCCGTACTGATTGTTTTGTTTAGAGAACACAAACAAACAAAAATAGTATTTATTCTTCGAAGTGTTTATGAAGGAGTTCATAGCGGCCAAATTTCCTTTCCCGGTGGCCAAAAAGAAGATACGGATAAGGATATGGTAGACACTGCTCTACGTGAAACTAAAGAAGAAATCGGAATAGAAATCGGTAGGGAAAATATTATTGGGAAATTATCAAACTTATATATCCCAAACAGTAATTTTTGTGTAGAACCCTATATTGCTTTTATCGATAAGCTAGATAAACTTATTCCCGATGATATAGAGGTTCAACAAATTTATAAAATTTCATTAAAAGAGTTATTAGATAAAAATACTATCCAAAATAAGGAAGTTATATTTTTAAACAAAGGATATATTTTCGCCCCTTGTTTTTATATTAACGACATTATAATTTGGGGAGCTACCGCAATGATATTAAACGAATTAGTTGATATAATCAAAAGCAATGGTTTAGTTGAGTTAACAGAATAAAAAAATGCGCACCAATAAATTGATGCACATTCTTGTTTAAGTATATAATTAGTCTTCTACTATTATTTTGGAGATTATTTTTGCAGAATGTCTAAGCATTTCAGTTACACCACAATAGCGTTCTTCTGAAAGGCTAACTGCTTTTTCCAGTTTATCCATTGGCAAATCTTTACCTCGGAAAATATAGTTTACAGTAATTTTATGAAAATATTTTGGGTGCTCTTCTGTTAATTCACCTTCAACTTCAACATTAAAATAATCAGGTTTAACCCGCATTTTCTTTAAAATAGAGAATACATCCATTGCTGTACAACCGCCCAAAGAAACTAACATTAATGTTTTTGGACGAGGTCCCAAATTGCGTCCACCAACAGCAGGTGTAGCATCAATAATTATTTTCTGAGTATTTTCATGCAAACTAGCTTCAAAAGCCATTTCGTCTTGCCAGGTAATATCTACTTTTTCTTTCATTGTATGTGTATTTAGGTATTTGAAATGCAAAGGTAATAAAAAGCCCTGCTAATCAAATAGCCTGTTTTTCTACTTTTCATCCATATAAGGATAACGGTAATCGGTTGGTGGAACAAAATTCTCTTTGATGGTTCGTGGAGATACCCAACGCAATAAATTTAAGTAAGATCCAGATTTATCGTTAGTTCCGGAAGCTCTGGCTCCTCCAAATGGTTGTTGACCAACAACTGCACCAGTAGGTTTATCGTTTATATAAAAATTACCGGCAGCATTAATTAATTTATCAACTGCAAGGGTAATAGCATAGCGATCGTGAGCAAAAATAGCTCCGGTTAAAGCATAAGGCGAAGTCTCATCAACCAATTTTAAGGTTTCCTCATAATCATCCGCAGGATAAACATAAATGCTCAAAACGGGGCCAAATAGTTCTTCGTGCATCGTCGCATATTTAGGATCAGTTGTTACAATTACCGTAGGTTCAATAAAATAGCCTTCTGTTTTATCATATCCACCTCCAACAATAATTTCCGCATCCGTATCCTTTTTTGCCCTGTCAATATAGCTTGCAAGTTTATCAAAGGAAGCTTCATCGATAACAGCATTAATGAAGTTTTGAAAATCCTCAACACTTCCCATTTTAAATGATTGAATATCATTTATCAATTTCTTTTTTATATCATCCCACATATTATCAGGAATATAGGCGCGTGAAGCAGCAGAACATTTCTGACCTTGATATTCAAAAGCACCACGACTTAGAGCAGTAACTACTTCATTAACTTTCGCCGATTTGTGAACCATTACAAAATCTTTTCCGCCTGTTTCTCCAACAATTTTTGGATAAGTGTTGTATATATGCACGTTGGCTCCTATTGTTTTCCAAATGCGATTGAATACAGCATTACTACCGGTAAAATGCACACCGACAAAATCTTTATGATCTGCCATTACTTTTCCACCAACAGGACCAGAAGCAAAAACCATATTTATAACTCCATCTGGCAACCCTGCTTCGGTAAATATATCCATAATCACTTTTGCGGAATATACTTGTGTGTTTGAAGGTTTCCATACAACGACATTTCCCATTAAAGCTGGTGCTGCAGCTAAATTACCTGCAATAGCAGTAAAATTAAAAGGAGTTATGGCATACACAAAGCCTTCAAGTGGTCTTTGTTGCATACGGTTCCAGATTCCTTTACTTGAAATAGGTTGCTGACTATAAATATCAGCCATAAATTGAACATTAAACCTTAGAAAATCTGCGAACTCACAAGCTGCATCAATCTCAGCTTGATAAATATTTTTAGATTGGCCAAGCATGGTGGCTGCGTTTAGCTTTGCTCGATATGGGCCAGAAATTAAATCAGCTGCTTTCAGAAAAATAGCGGCACGGTTATCCCAACTTAAGGATTGCCATTTTGGGCGTGCTTCAAGTGCTGCATCAATTGCTTGTGTAACGTGCTCAGCTCCACCCATATAATAATGACCTAATGTATGTTTAATTTCATGTGGTGGATGAATTGAAAGGCGATTTTCCGTTCTAACTTCTTTACCTCCAATTATCATTGGAATATCTATTTCCACAGATTTCAATTCTTTTATAGCAGCTTTAACAGCGGCTCTTTCAAGACTTCCAGGTCTATATTCTAAAGTAGGTTCGTTTATTGCTTTTGGTACGTGTGGTACATGATACATTCCTTGAGACATAATTATTCTTTTTTATATTTAAGCTGCAAAAGTATGAACTTTGTTTACTATTTAGAATAATTATGAATAATATTATGAAAAAGAATATAATTTATTGTTGATTGTCGCTTTCAAGTTTCACCGGATATCGTAGTATTTTATTATTTCTCCATATTTGGACCAAAACAGTTTCTCCGGGTTGATATTGAGCCAAACGTTCAACAAGTTCTGAACGTGAATTGATTTTTTGAGCGTCAATTTGTAATATAACGTCATGATCTTTAATTCCGGATTTCCATGCAGCCCCACCCGTTGGAACATCTGCAATAAAAACGCCTTCGATTTTAGTCATATGCAAATAATTTGCAACATCTTCGTTCAGATCGCTGATTTGAATTCCCATATATGCACGTTTTACTTTACCGAATTGAATTATATCGCCGACTACTTTTTTTACAATATTTGAAGGAATAGCAAAACTGTATCCTGTATAACTTCCAGTATTAGATGCTATAGCCGCATTAATTCCAATTAGAAATCCTTGATCATTAACTAAAGCACCTCCGCTATTACCAATATTTACAGCAGCGTCTGTTTGAATATAAGAGTCAATAGCCTAACTATGTTCGGGACCAACTAGATGAATATCACGGGCTTTGGCACTAATAATTCCAGCAGTCACAGTTGAAGTCAGATTAAAAGGATTCCCGACTGCCAATACCCATTCTCCAATACGAGCTTTGTCTGAGTTTCCGAATTCTAAAAACTGCAATTCCTTAGCATCGATTTTAACAACTGCTAAATCAGTAGCAGGATATCTTCCAATAATTGTAGCCTTATAATTGCGTTTATCGTTTAAAGTGACTAAAATTTCGTGAGCTCCAGCAACTACGTGATTATTTGTGACAATATAACCGTCTTTAGTCAAAATTACACCCGAACCTGTTGCTACATAATAGTTTGGTTTTTGTCCCTTCCGATATATATTCCCATAACCGTCATAAAAATAAGAGTATACATTACTTTTATGAAGCATTATCGTTTTGATATGAACCACTGAATTTATTGTTTTCTCGGCAGCAATTACTAAATCCGGATTATTTTGTTGGCAGCTTTTGTTTTATTTGTCAAAAGAAAAGCACTTGAAAGTAAAACAATAATAGAAATGTAAATGTTGAGATACTTTGGATATTTTTTTCATAGCATTGTTTTTTAGCTGGTGAGATCAAAAATTATGCTAAGCACATATAAATATCGGTTAAAAATTGTTAAAGCAGATTTGAAAATGATATAAATTTTGCCATACTATGCCTTGTATGTATTGCCTAGAAATAAAAAAAATGTAAATTTGTTGCAAGACCAAAATAAATGATACACTTTTACAAATATCAAGGTACCGGGAATGATTTTATTCTTATCGATGGAAGAGAAAAGATTCCTGATTTAAGTTCACAACAAATTAAGTCGATGTGTGACCGAAATTTTGGAATTGGTGCGGATGGATTGATGTATCTATTAAAGGCTGACGATTATGATTTTGAGATGAAATATTTCAACAGCAATGGATTAGAAGGCAGTATGTGTGGAAATGGTGGCCGTTGCATTGTTTCTTTTGCTTTTGATCTAGGGATAAAAAAACCAAGCTTTAAGTTTATTACGAGTGATGGTGATCACTTTGCAGAAATTCTTCAATCAAAAGGAAATGTAAAGCTCATTAAGCTTCAAATGCAAAATGTTTATGAAATTGAAGAAATTGATAATCATTTAGTTTTAAACACAGGATCGCCACATTATTTAACTTTCTGCAAATCTATTACCGGTAAAAATGTATTCGCTGCAGGAAAAGCAATACGGTATTCGGAAAAATTCAGAGAAAAGGGTATTAATGCCAATTTTATTGAGCAAAAAGGAAATCATTTATTTGTTCGTACATACGAACGTGGGGTTGAAAATGAAACACTTGCATGTGGAACTGGAGTTACTGCCGCTGCAATTGGAGCCTATTTAAACAATTCTGACAGATATAATTCTTACCAAATTCAAACATTGGGAGGTGTTTTAAAAGTGAGCTTTCAGGCAGAAAAGAATATTTTTACAAATATTTTCTTAGAAGGTCCTGCCGAATATGTTTTTAAAGGAAGCATTAAATTTTAAAATAGCAAAGAATGGATACTTCTTTAGAAATTGTACTTAGAACCCCCGAATTAAATGATTTAGATCAAATTCTAGCTTGGGAAAACGACATGGAATTGTGGCATTTAAGCAATACGCTTCTCCCCTTTTCTCATTTTGCAGTTGAACAATATATCATCAACGAACAGGAAGATATTTATTCCAAAAAACAGGCTAGATTTATAATTTCTTTAATCAACTCCGATAAAAAAGAGCTGGATATTATTGGAGCAATCGATTTATATGATTTTGATCCTAAAAATCAGCGTGCTGGTGTTGGAATTTTAATTGACAAAAATTATCGGAGAAAAGGTTATGCAAATAAAGCTTTAACAAAATTAATTGAATACAGTTTTAATGTGCTTAATTTGCGTCAGCTTTATTGTTCCATTTTGGAATCAAATACAAGCAGTTTGGATTTATTCAAGAATCAACAATTCTCAATTATTGGATTAAAAAAAGATTGGGTTTTACTAAATAATAAATGGCAGGATGAATACATCCTTCAATTGATCAATCAAAAGTCTATATAGAAATGGCATACTATCACAGCAACTACAGCAGGTCTCGTAAAAAAAAGAGTAAATTTGGTAAAATAATCACATCTATACTTATTTTAATTTTTATAGGTTTGGGAGGTAGTGGATATTTCGCATATCAGGCTATATTTTCACCTAACGTTTGGGTTTCTGAGGAAAAAGCAGAGTTTGCTATATACATTAAACCTACAGATACTTTTGATGATCTAAAGACTCAGCTCTATTCCAATGGCTTGATTATACATCGGGCTAATTTTGAATGGTGGGCAAAATACAAGAAATATAACCTATATATGAAGCCTGGTATGTATAAACTTACAAATGGCTTATCTAACGAAGATTTAATTAATAAACTTCGCTCAGGCGAACAAGAACCTGTTCGCTTAATCTTTAATAATATCAGACTGAAAAAAGATTTGGCAGAAAAAATTTCAAATTTAATTTATACTGATAGCACAGAGCTTTTAAGAATGTTGAACGACAGTGTAATTGCTGCTAAATATGGATTTTCTACAGAGACTTTTATTTCAATGTTTATTCCTAATACGTATTTTATTAATTGGAATACACCTGCCAACAAATTCATTGAACGAATGAATTATGAATACCGTCAGTTTTGGAACGAAGAACGAATAAAAAAGGCGATAGCGATTGAATTCACTCCTGCTCAAGTTTCAATATTAGCCAGTATTGTTGAAAAAGAAACTCAGCAAAACGCTGAAAAAGCTAGCATTGCTGGTGTTTATCTCAATAGGTTAAAGCGAGAATGGAGATTACAGGCAGATCCAACACTTATCTTTGCATTAGGTGATTTTACTATAAATCGAGTACTCACTGAATATATGTCTTTGGATTCACCATACAATACATATAAATATAGAGGCCTTCCTCCTGGACTTATTTGCATCCCATCAATTTCTTCGATCGATGCTGTATTAAATGCCGAGGATCATAGTTATATGTATTTCTGTGCAAAACCCGATTATTCAGGTTTTCATAATTTCGCAAAAAATAATATAGAACATAACATTAATGCTCAGGCATATAGGAACTTTCTAAATAAAGAACGTATTTTTAAATAATACCGATTAGTCAATAAAATACCGCATATTTACTCTAGGCACTATTATTTTTTATTTGCTTTTATACTTTTTACATTTGTTTACATTTGCGGCTTATTAGCTAAAAGTATGAAACAATTCAAATCTGCAGTTTTTTCCCAACAAGAGTTAATGACTTTTCGCAAGTGGACAAATAAACCTTATGCTGTTTTTAACAGTTTAAAAAGGATTATCAAAATTGCCTTTCTGAATGTAGCATACAGTCTTCTTGCTTTGGGAACAGCTACTTCATTTGCGCAGGAAGATTCTTTGCGGATTGATAAAAAAATGGAGCTTGAAGAAATAGAGATTATTTCTGCAGTTGAACCTTTGGTTTTTAGTCAGCAAGCACGACTGGTAAACCTAATCAGCAGACAAACAATTCTTCAATCTGCCCAACAGGATATTGCAGGAATTCTTAGTAATCAAAGAGCATTAGATATAAGACAAAGGGGCGGTCTTGGAATTCAAAGCGATATTTCTTTTCGAGCAAGCTCATTCGATCAGGTTCTTATTTTATTAAATGGTATTCCTCTCTCCGATGCACAAACAGGACATTTTAGTTTAAATATTCCACTAGTTTCAAATGCAATTGAACGAATAGAAATTTTAGAAGGATCTGCAGCTCGCATATATGGCGCAAATGCTTTTGCTGGAGCAGTAAATATTGTAACACAGCCTTCAGAGAAAAATCAACTTCAAATAAGTGGTGAAAGTGGTCAAAATGCTTATTATGGTTTTGGTACTTCAGCTAATTTTTCCATAAATCGAAATAGAACTTTTTTGAGCTATCAAAAATCTGGTAGCGATGGCTATATGGAAAATACGGATTTTAAGATGAACAATATTTTCCTCCATTCTCAATGGATTGCAAATAAATTTACGGTTGATTTTCTATTTGGAGCACAACAAAAAGAATTTGGAGCAAATGGATTTTATTCAGCAAAATATCCTCTGCAGTACGAATACAATAATGCGTATAATGGGAATGCAAATTTGAATTTCGGTAATCAATTTGTTTCCCGAATCAGTTTGTTTTGGCGAAGACATCAGGATCAATGGGTGCTAACGCGAGAAAATCCTTCTATTTATCAAAACTTTCATCAAACAGACACATACGGTTTTAAATCCAACCATCGCTTCACAAGTAATTTAGGAAAAACACAAATAGGAACAGAAATTAAATCAGAATCGATTTGGAGTACAAGTTTGGGAGAAAGTCAAACAGAATTAAAACCTGTTCCTTGGAATGGAGAATTTAACTTCTCTCATTATTTTCAGCGATCGAATGCAAGTGTTTTTATAGACCATCAACTGAATATCAGCTCAAAATTTCATGCTGCATTTGGATTTTTAATCAATTGGAATTCAGATTATAATGATAATTTGACAATATATCCCGGACTTGATTTGAGTTATTCAATCAATCCAAACTTAAAAATAATAGCTTCTATTAATCAGGCAATGCGATTACCAACTTTTACTGATTTGTATTATTCAGGACCTGCAAATTTGGGGAATGCAGAATTATTACCTGAAAAAGCGGCATCCTTGGAATTTGGATTAAAATATCAAAAGTCTAATATTCAGATCGATGCAGTTTACTTTTCACGTTTTGGCAAAGATGTAATCGACTGGGTTTGGTTGGAAGACATCGGGAAATGGCAAACTCAGAATATTATTGAGCAAAGAGTATCAGGACTTGAAACAGGTATTATTTATTCCCCATACAAGTCTACTATCAATAATTTATTTTTTAATTATACATATATAGATGTGCTATTAAAAGAAATTCCCTATCTCACTAAATATACAAGTACACATTTAAAACATCAACTAAATTTAGGAGGAACTTTTAAAATTATGCCTAATCTTTTTGCCGGTTTTTCGGTAAGTTATCGAGATAGAGTGGGAATTTATCAAACTTATAATTTTGAAAATCAGGAATATCAAGATGAATCATATAAAGCCGTAATTTTAGCGATCGCGAAATTGCAATACAAACACAAGTATTTTACCTTATTTGCAGATGGACTTAATCTATTTGATCAAAAATACTTCGAATATGGTATCTTGCAGTCCGGAAAATGGTTAAAGGCAGGAGTAAAAATAAATATTGAATATAATAAGAAATGAAAATCAAGAGTATTAATAATGCCTATCCTGCCCTATTCTTTTCTATGATGTTTTGGGGCTTGTCCTTTGTTTGGACACGCCAACTTTTAGAAGTATTTACTCCTTTATTAATTATCTTTTTTCGATTGATTTTATCTTTCTTCCTATTATTTTCGATTGCAAGCGTCAGTCGTAAATTGCAAAAGATTCAAAAGAAAGATTACCTATTTTTACTGTTTCTTTCCTTTACGCAGCCATTTTTATATTTTATATTTGAAGGTTATGGAATTAAATACACATCTGCGTCTATATCTTCTATTTTAATTGCAACAATTCCTCTATTTACGCCTATAGGGGCTTTTTTTCTTTTTCGTGAAAAACTAACAAGAATGAATATTTTTGGATTGTTTATTTCGTTTGGAGGAGTTTCATTAGTGGTATTAGAATTTGGAAATAAATTCACATTCTCTTGGTTGGGAATATTGATGTTATTTTTGGCTGTTATAACAGGCACTATATATGGATTAGGACTTAAAAAATTAACATCGAACTATAATTCCATCACCATAACAACCTATCAGAATCTGATTGGAATCATTTTGTTTTTTCCATTAATTTTTGCTTTTGAATGGAAGAATATGATGAATTTCCCAAAGCTAATTACACTCGATTTAGCATTTTCTTTATTTAATTTGGCTCTATTTGCTTCTTCTATTGCTTTTGTATTATTTGCTTATGGAATTAGCAAAATTGGACCGAGTAAAGCTACTGCATTCTCTTATAGCATTCCTGTATTTACGCTGGTATTTGCCTATTTTGTATTGGATGAATCTATAACAATAGTTAAATTAGGTGGTATGATTATTGTTTTATTTGGTTTATTCCTTTCTCAATTAAAGAAAATTACATAATCAGATACTTATTAAACAAAAAAAAGCCAAAGAAATTAAACTTTGGCTTTCGAACAATTATTAAAAAAATATTAATTACATGGAGTATCACTACTCCTGAATAGCGCGGTAACCACTCCGACACTATAATTAAGATTAACTTAATGAAAGAACTCGGACATCATTGCTCAATATTTATGCCAAAGAACTATAGGTTTACATACCAGACAATTAAGTTTTTTTATTTTATACAGCCTTTTTAAAATATGGACAATATTCTATATAATCAACAAAAATATTCTCAAAAACTAAGATAATCAATCTTTTTTAGCGACTAAGCGTTTTGCTGCGTCCTTTATATTAGCGGCATTTAAGCCATATTTTTCCATTAAAGCGGTAGGTGTTCCACTTTGACCCCATTCATCATTAATGGAAATTATATCCATAGGAGTTGGTAGATTTGTACTTAATAAAGACGCTATGCTTTCTCCAAGTCCACCCGCTTTTTGATGTTCCTCAGCACTAACAACACAGCCCGTTTTTTTCACAGAAGCCAAAATAGCATCTTTATCTAGTGGTTTAATAGTATGGATATTAATAATTTCCGCACTTATACCATCTTTAGCTAAATCTTCTCCAGCTTGTATTGCTTCCCAAACCATATGTCCTGTAGCTACAATAGTAATATCAGTTCCTTCACTCAGAAGTTGTGCTTTTCCTATTTCAAATTTCTCATTAGGATTAGTAAAATTAGGTACTGCAGGTCGACCAAAGCGTAAATAAACAGGGCCAACATAATCAGCAATTGCAAGAGTTGCAGCTTTAGTTTGATTATAATCGCAAGGGCAAATTACTATCATGCCCGGAAGCATTTTCATCAGGCCAATATCTTCCAAAATTTGGTGAGTTGCGCCATCTTCACCGAGTGTTATACCAGCATGTGAAGCACAAATCTTAACATTTTTATTTGAATAAGCGATAGATTGCCTTACTTGATCGTAAACACGGCCAGTTGCAAAAGCAGCGAAAGTTCCAGCAAATGGAATTTTACCTCCAATAGTTAATCCTGCAGCCATTCCCATCATATTAGCTTCAGCAATTCCTGACTGAAAAAAGCGATCAGGGAATTCATTTTTAAATGCATTCATCTTTAATGAACCTGTGAGATCAGCAACCAGTGCTACAACATTTGGATTTGTTTTCCCCAATTCATAGAGTCCTGCTCCAAAACCTGATCTAGTATCAATTTTTTCCGTAAAAGTATATTTTTTCATTCTTTTTTCATTGATTTAGGATTGTGAATACTAGTAATCGCCCAAAGTTTCAGGAAGTTGGGCCAAAGCTGTAGCCAACTGGTCATCGTTTGGAGCATTACCATGCCATTTGTGGGTTCCCATCATAAAATCAACTCCTGCTCCCATTTCGGTATGCATGATAATTGCTATGGGCTTGCCTTTGCCAGTTTTAGCAATAGCTTGTTTTAGTACATCAATCACATTGGCTACATCATTTCCCCGCATTTCCAAAACATCCCATCCAAAAGCTAGAAGTTTTGCATTTAGATCGCCAAGGTCAAGAACATCTTGAATAGGACCATCAATTTGTTTTTGATTGTAATCGATGGTACTAATAATATTATCTATTTTTTTTGCTGCTCCATAAGTTAAAGCTTCCCAAATTTGCCCTTCGTCCAATTCGCCATCACCATGTAATGAAAAAACCAAACTATTGTCGTTATTGAGTTTTTTAGCCTGAGCAGCACCTAAGGCAACTGATAATCCTTGTCCAAGTGATCCTGAAGCAATTCTAATTCCAGGTAAGCCATCATGGTTAGTTGGATGACCCTGTAGTCGCGAATCTAACTGACGCAGTGTGCTTAATTCTTCCAAAGGAAAGAATCCTGAACGTGCCAAAACACTATACCAAACTGGTGCAATATGTCCGTTTGATATAAAGAAAAGGTCTTCGTTTAATCCATCCATTGTAAAATTATTCCTATCGTATTTTAGAATATGCTTATACAATACACTAATAAAATCGGCGCAGCCTAAAGAGCCTCCAGGGTGACCTGATTTAGCGCCATGTACCATCCGTAAAATATCTCTCCTAACCTGAGTCGCAAAAGCTTGAATTTCCTCAATTTTATCCATAAATTAATTTATTATTTTCCTCTTAAAATAGTTACATCGCCTTGTTCTCTACCGCTCGAATATTCACCTTCCCATTCAAATACGTAAAAATAAACTCCATCGGGAAGTGAACCTCCATCCCAGTTTTCTTCACAGTCGTTACAATCGTATACTTTACCACCACTACGATTGATGACAATCAAACGAGTATGCTTAAAATGTTCATTAAATATTAAATCTTCACCTGAGCAATTTTTTGTTTCAAAGTAGCCTGTCTTTAAATTCTCATCTTCATCTATACTTGGCGGCTCTCCTATTTTGAAAAACCAACGATCGTTAATATTATCACCATTTGGAGTAAATACATTAGGAATGCAAAAATCCAATTCCCTAACCTCAAAATTATTGATGTATACAGTTGTATCACAGCCCTCATCACTACGTGTCCTTAGTGAAATTATATAATTACCAACTTGCTCAAAAGTATGTTCTGTGTTTGCAGTTGCTGAAGTTCCGCCATCGCCAAAATCCCATTTATAAATTTGTGGTTCATCACCTGAATATTCACTTTGAAATTCTACAACAGGTTTTGTTATAAAAGCAATTTCGGGATTTGAAAAAATCTGCATATTGTTAGCCGGATAAATCTCAGCTTGAAAAATATCTCCAAAAACACATCCTTTGGAATCACTAACAACTACTGAAACAGGGTCTTGGCAAAGTCCAATGGCCGTTTTAGTTTGCTGATTGAATTTATCTTGCCATTGATATTTGAAAGGTTCTGAAGCACCGGTAATGATAACTTCTGCCTGAGCTTTACATCCATTTTCGCTATCATCTCTGCAACCTGTACTTAGCTGATTGATATTGATTTTGAATGGACTAGAATTTGGAATCAAGAAATTAGAATCCGCTGAATAGTCTACTACTTGCTCTACATTACCAATTCTATAAACATGCGACAAGGTATCGATCCAAGTAAAATCGCTACTTCCATTACCAACTTGTTGAAATTCAAGAAAAAGCAAAGGTTCCTCACTAATGCTAATACCATAATAGGCCGACCATCGGATCTTCAAACTATTATCCTCATTTACTACTTGGATAGTATATCGGCTATCGTTATTAATAGTGAATATTGGATTATGAATTAGGCTCTTTTGAAAAGTTAGTACGTCGGCATTGTATTTTAATATTAGTTCAAAAGATGAAACATTGTCGAAATTTTTAATTTGAACTGGTATCTGGATATTATCTGTAGGACAATCAGTTAAAAGATTTACTTCAAGTTGAGCTGATGAAATTAGAGGAAATAAAAAGAAGCTTCCAACAATGATTAAAATTTGATACATTTTGTTTCTTAAGACCTTCATAATTAATTCATTTCAAATTTTCCAGTATTAAGCATAACTAAGGTACAATCTTCAATAATTTCTATACCTTTTTCTTTGGCCTTATCGATTAAATATGGATTATGTGTTCCGGGATTAAATATAATTCGTCTAGGATTTATTTCAAATATATAATTATAGAAATTTACTTGATTCTTTGAGCCAATATAAAGTGTAATGGTATCAATATCATCAAATTTAGGGAAACCAATAAGAATTTTTGTATCCCCTATCCAATCCTCACGCAAGCCAAGCGCAATAACTGAATGCTCGTATTTTTTAAGCAAATTAATTGCTTTGAAAGAATAACGTTCTGGGTTTGAACTTGCACCAATCACAAGTATTTTTAATGGCATTATTAAAGTTTTTGGCAAAGATAGTAGTTTCTTTTTAGCTCTGGTTTTTATATTTAGAATCTTATGTTATTTGTGATTTATCCTCCAAAATCTTGCACCCAATAATGGAGATATTTGGTGTTTTTCTTATAATAGTAGCCCACCCCTAAAAACTTAAAATTTGGGTTAAGAATATTATCGTGGTGACTTTTACTTTTCATCCAAGCATCTACAGTTTCTTTGGCGTTGGTTTTGCCCGCAGAAATATTTTCTGCTAAGTAAGACATTTTAATGAATTTTTGTATTCTCTCAAAAGTTTCACATACTTTGAATAATTGATTTTTATTTCGATCGTAGGTTTGATGTTCCATATAATCATCATTAGCCATATCTTGTGCGTGATATCGTGCAGCTCGTGCTAAGTCTTCATGCCAAACAAGAACTTCTACTCCTTGTTTAATGCGAATTTCATTTACTAAATCAAGCACTTCTATTTCAAACTTTAAATTCTGAATTTCAACATCTTCAGTCCCTTCTGGTATCCCCTTAAAACTTTGGCTATAAGATACATAGTAATGAGGCAGAAGTAATGCTAATATCAAGTATTTAAATCGCATAGCATTAAAACGAATAAATAAGTGTTTTATTGGGTTTCGACTATAGGAATTTATTTGCTGTTAAGTAAAAAATGGGCTAAAAATAATTTTGCCACTTATAAAGGGATGCCTCTGGCACAAAACACTAATGCACCATCCGGCAGCGCTCGACTGAGCACGCGCCGAAGACTGACGGGCATCAATATTGAAATAATAATTCGCAAATCTTTTTATAGCCTTGCCAATATTAAATACAATTAAAATGAATTAATAATCTCGCTATGAAGGTCAAAAACTAAACATCTAAAAGCTTGGAAATAGCACCAAAATATGCATTATCCCAACCATCGACAATATTTTCAAAGGCTTCGTCGGGAATATTTGTATGAAGTAATTCTACTGATGTTCCTCCCTTTACTTCCCACAGTTTGATATTTACGATGGATGGATTTTCTTCATCTTCATCGCCAAAATACCATTGTTGTTTGATGCTGACGCCAGGTTCAATAGCAATGTTTTTTCCAACAATATCACCATCCCAGAGATTAAATTCAAAGCCTTCTTCTTCACTCATTATCGCTTTTTCGCCTGTCCAAAGCTCAATGGTAAGAGGGTTTGTCAATGCCGTATAAACGTCTTGCGTGCTAGCCTGTAGATTGTAATATTTTTTTAGATTCTTCATCTGATAATAATTTAAAGTATTTGGCCAGATGCAGCTCGCCAATTATTTTTTTCTAATACTGAGTCCACTCCTAAAAGTCGATAGATTATCCCGAAGGGATAAAATTTGAATAACCATCGGTGTAACCGGTGGAGAATATGCAAAATTGAAATCGCAACCCTGAAAGGGTTGAACTTCTAATACGTTAATATTCAACCCTTTCAGGGTTGTGAATTCGTCTATCATCCTTCCGTGGGTTGCACCGTTCGACTGAGACTTCGGCGTGAGCTCAGTCGAACGCTCACGCCGAAGCCCACGGTTATTCAAATTCAGTCCTTTCAGGACTTTTTTTATATTTTCAATCTTTTCGGAGCAGACTATATATTTAAAATCAAAAATCGTAGTCAAGTTCATTTTCCGTTTTTTACAAAAGACAGATCCAGTGGGTTTTTCACTTTTTCTTTTAATAAAGCATAATCAACCAATTCGAGCATATTATCAAAATAACTGAATTTTAATCCTTCAATATATTTTTCGTTAATTTCTTCAATATCTTTACGATTGGCCTCTGAGAGCAATATTTCTTTCACTTTAGCACGCTTTGCAGCAAGAATTTTTTCCTTAATCCCTCCTACCGGTAAAACTTTTCCTCTAAGAGTAATTTCGCCTGTCATAGCAATATTATTTTTAAGCTTACGCTGAGTAAACAAAGAAACTAAAGCAGTGATCATGGTTATACCGGCAGATGGTCCATCTTTAGGAGTTGCTCCTTCCGGAATATGGATATGCGGATTAAATTGTTGAAATAATTCTGGATCGATATTAAAACGAGCGGCATGTGCCTTTAAATACTCAAAAGATATAGTTGCCGATTCTTTCATCACTTCGCCTAAATTTCCGGTCAGGCTAAGTTGCCCTTTTCCTTTACTTAAACTCGATTCGATAAATAAAATTTCACCTCCAACTTGTGTCCAAGCCAAACCCGTAACAACGCCTGCTACATCATTATTTAAATCTCTATCACGTTGAAAACGAGCACGTCCTAAAATATCAATTATGTCTTCTCTTGTAATAGATTTATTGTAATCAGCTTCTGTAACTAAATATTTGACTCGGTTACGAATAACTTTTGCAATATTTTTTTCAAGGCCTCTAACTCCAGATTCACGCGTATAATCGTCGATGATTTTTTCAAGCACTTTCTTTGTAAAGGAAATCTGCTTTGGTTTAACTCCATGTTCTTTTAATTGTTTAGGAACAAGGTGTTTTTTAGCGATTTCGATTTTTTCTTCAAGCAAATAACCGCTCAAATCAATAATTTCCATTCGGTCTCTTAAAGCAGGATGGATTGTTGAAAGCGTATTGGCGGTAGCAACAAACATAATTTTTGATAAATCGAAATCGACTTCCAAATAATTATCGTGGAAATTACTGTTTTGTTCTGGATCTAAAATCTCCAATAATGCAGCTTGCGGATCGCCACTTATATTGTTTCCGCTCACTTTATCAATTTCATCTAGTACAAATACTGGATTTGCCGATTTTGCCTTTTTAAGATTTTGGATAATCCTTCCCGGCAACGCACCAATATAAGTTTTCCGATGACCGCGCAATTCTGATTCATCACGCAATCCACCCAAAGACATTCTGATATATTTACGATTAAGAGCGCGTGCAATAGATTTACCTAAAGAAGTTTTTCCGACACCCGGAGGGCCTACTAAACATAGAATCGGTGATTTCAAATCGCCTTTCAATCGAATAACGGCTAAATATTCTATAATACGTTCTTTAATTTTCTCCATCCCGTAATGATCCTGATTTAGAATCTTTTCGGCATGATTAAGATCAAGTTTGTCTTTGGTATATTCGTTCCAAGGCAGTTCTATTAAAGTCTCCAAATAATTCAGTTGTATTGAAAACTCAGCAGCCTGGTGATTCATTCTTTTAAGCTTTTTGAGTTCTTTGGAAAAAGTGTCCGCTACTTCCTTCGACCACTTCTTAGTTTTGGCCTTTTCATCCAAATCTTTAATCTCAGTATCGTTGGGAACATCACCTAATTCTTCCTGAATAGTTCTTAATTGTTGGTTAAGAATATAATCGCGTTGCTGCTTATCTAAATCTGTCTTAACCTTACTTTGGATTTTATTCTTCAGCTCCAGCATTTGAAGCTCTTTAGTTAATATGCTCAGAATATTCTGAGTACGAACTTGAATTGAATCAATTTTAAGCAATTTTTGCTTTTCCTCGACTTCAATATTTAGGTTTGATGCTATAAAATTGACCAGAAAACTTGGACTTTCGATATTTTTAAGTGCAAAAGCAGCTTCTGAAGGCAAATTGGGCGACAGTTTTATAATTTGAATAGATAAATCTTTAACGGATTCGAGTAATGCTTTAAAATTTTTATCATTTATCTGACTTCTATCTTCAAGAATGGGAGTAATAGTAGAAATATAATAAGGCTCGTTACTAATCATTTCTTCAAGTTTTATGCGCCTTTTGCCTTGAATAATGGCAGTTGTATTGCCATCGGGCATTGTAAGTAGTTTTAATATATACGCCTGTGTGCCGGTTTTATGTAAATCATCAAACTCTGGCTCTTCAATTTTTACGTCTTTTTGAGCCACAACGGCAATTGTTTTATTTCCCGTATTGTAAGAATCCTTAATAAGCTGAATGGATTTATCGCGACCAACTGTAATCGGTACGACTACTCCGGGAAACAAAACTGTATTTCTTAAAGGAAGAACAGGTAGAGAATCGGGAACCTGTTCGGTATTCATTTGTTCTTCGTCTTCTTCAGTTAAAAGAGGAATAAATTCGCTTTCGTTACTAATGAGATCGGAGAATTCTAGAAAATTCGACATTTTAAAATTTATATATTTTGAGACAATTTGTCAGCAAGTTATTAAAATAGATTTATTTTTTTAAAATCTGAATCAATCGAGAAGATCAAAATCATCAGAGTATCAGGCAACTGGAAGAAATTACAATATTCTTCATCTTTTGCAGTTAATGTCTGTTCAAATCATATACCAAAAATGCCCTTATCGGGCATTTCTTTAATAGTTTTATCAATTAATTAATAATTGATTGTTCCAGCTGTCGTATCAAAGACAGATCGGAATAAATTTTCATTCACTTCATCAAAATCTAAACCTCGACGTTCGTAAACAATTCTTGCAACTTTAATAGCTTTTTCTAAATCGTATTTGGTAAAACCGCTTGGTCCGCCCCATTTAAAGCTGGAAATAAAATTTCGTTGATAACCACTTCCAAAAATGCTTGAATTTATTCCTACAACAGATCCTGTATTAAACATAGTATTAATTCCGCACTTTGAATGATCGCCCATAATTAAACCGCAGAAAGTAAGGCCTGTGTCAATAAAAGACTTTTGTGAATAACTCCAAATTCGAACTTTCTCGTAAGTATTTTTAAGATTAGATGTATTAGTGTCTGAACCTAAATTACACCATTCGGCAATAACGGAGTTTCCCATAAAACCATCGTGCGCTTTATTGCTGTATCCAAAAATCACTGAATTGCTAATTTCTCCTGCAACTTTAGACCATGGTCCTATAGTTGTTGGTCCATATATTTTTGCTCCAATTTTTACAGTGGAATTTTCACACAGGGCAAAAGGTCCGCGAATAACAGCATTCTCCATTATTTCGGCATTTTTGCCAATATAAATCGGTCCGGCTGTGGCATTTAGTGTTGCAAACTCAATTTTGGCTCCTTTTTCTATAAAAATATTTTCTTGGCCCAAAATATTATTGGTTGGACTGATAGGTTCAGATGTTCTATTCTTTGTTAAGCGAACAAAATCCATGATTATAGATTCGCCATTGAATTGGAAAATTTCCCAAGGATGATTTAGCTTAAAATGATTGATATCTGTGTTAATCTCTTTTGTTGCATCAATTCCTTCAAGCATATCAAATTTATCATCTGATAAGCGCATAGCAATAATATAATCTTCTCCAACGAGAATTTCTTTGGGCTTTAAGTCAAGAATTTTTTCTACCAATTCGGGAGATGGATTTATGGAGCCATTTATTAAAATATTTTCTTCGCCTCTTACAATCGGATATTTTTCGCTTAAATATACTTCTGTAAGCGTAGATGTTTTAGTATTTAAATGGTGCTCCCATTTTTCACGTATAGTTAATATTCCGATACGAATATCGGCTACAGGACGCATAAAGGTTAATGGAAGCAAGGTATTGCGGGAATTGTCGTCAAAAAGAATGTAATTCATGAGGTTAAGTTTATTGCGTTAATCCTGTAATTTAAACAAATATAAAATCGATAACAAGTTTACGAAAAAAAACTTTGATTTCCCCAAAAAAAATTATTTATTAAACAAAGATATTTTGAGAAACTCTGAATGATACAAAAAGCCCCGACTCAAAATTGAATCAGGGCTTTTTGTCACATTTGATCAAACAATATTTTATTGCTTATCAGCTATATGTTTTTTGTACTTATTTCTAAACTTATCAACACGTCCTGCTGAATCAACCAATTTCATCTTACCCGTGTAAAATGGATGCGATTGGTCAGAGATTTCAAGTTTAAACAGTGGATATTCTTTGCCATCTTCCCACTCAATTGTTTCTTTGGTTTTTGCAGTCGATTTGGTTAAAAATGCATAATCGTTTGACATGTCTTTAAAAACGACAAATCTATAATCAGTTGGATGGATATCTTTTTTCATTTCTTCTTTGTTTTTGGGTGTGCAAAATTACATTAAAATTTTAAGTTTCAAAACCTTTCTATTTAAGATTTTTACATAAAAATTACACTAATTAAATAAATAATTGATAATGAGACATATAAATTGTTTTATAAACAATAATTTGTTTGAAATTTAATGCATTAATTAAGGTTTAAAATAAATTGAAGAGTGTCAATTCCATCGGCATAGTCCCATAATTTTGGTTGTTGTGCTTTACCAATGGGTAAATGCTCAATTTTTTTGAAAGATTCCTTACTTACCAAACATTGAATCTTATCTTTTTGATTATAAATCAATTTATTTAAATCTTCTAAACTTTCGTAATATTCAAAATATAGCACGGAAATAGGTGATGAGAATAGGACGTCTTCCTTCAGCAATACGAATCCATTATCCAAATATTTAATTTTGTTTATGAGATAAATAGATTTGTTATAATCGTAATTATTGGTGTATTTGTTATGATGAGTCAGATGACTATATTTATTGAAAGCTTCAAATAATTTGTCGAATGAGTATCCTTTAGGGACAAATAATTTAGAAACATTACGGCAACCCAATCCAAAGTACATAAATATATCGTTCGATAAGTTTTCTAACTCAATATCAGTTTCTTTCCCATTTAAAACTGCTATTCCATTTCTGTTTTTACGAATAATATTAGGGTATTTTCCAAAATAGTATTCGAAATAACGTGCGGTATTGTCGCTCCCTGTGGCAATAATAGCATCAAAATCAGTTAGAGTTTCTTGAGTAAAATTTGCCTTATTTTCGAGTTCGGGTTCAAAAGAAGCTAAAACCTGCTGAAGAAGTGGAAGTAGCTTACTGTCGTCTTTTGATAATTTTGCCAAAATGTTATGGCCACTGATTAATACACATAAATAATCGTGAAATCCAACAAGTGGTAAATTCCCGGCCATTACTACACCAATGGTTTTAGGAGTTTTTAAACTATTTATATCATTTTCATGTTTTTCAAGCCATAGATTCATTTTTTCAGTAGTAAGACTTTCTCCAATAGATTTTATCGCTTGTATCAAAAAGTCTTTGGTAAACCACGCATTGAAATGAACAGAATTTTCGATATACTCCAGTATTTGTTCATGGATCAACTGCAATTTCTTTTGGTAATTAGGCTCAAGTTCTTCAATTAACTTTAAAAACTTTTGATTCATTGTCATCGAATCAGAAAAGATGTCTAAATACTTTCCAAGTTTAATAAACGCTTGTTTTCTTCGATTTAATGAATTCATAGAATTTTTTTTTTGCAAATTTACAATTTATACCAATTGTAGTTCAAAATGCCGCATAGCAAATTTTGAATTTATCCCGAATTTTCGGGATTAATGCCGATAGATCAACAAAAGCGCAAATTGAACGAAGTGAAAATATGCGGCATTTAGTTGACTAATCGGTATTATCAATCGTTAAGCGTATGCCCAAAAAAGAAAAAGAGAATTCCAGGAGCACCCAGAATTCTCTTTTCAATTGATTTTTTATAGTAGACTACTGCATATTTGCAATTTCAGCATCTATAAGGCTAAGCATTTCTTCAATAGCTTCCGGTCCTAATTGTCCATCAAAACTAAATATCACCTTTCCAGTTGGATCAAAAACAACAATATCGTTTGAATCATCAGCTAATCCCCATTTGGCGACAAGCGTTTTGTTCATATCTTTTACATATACTGTATCAGGATATTTTTTTTGTTTGCCTTTTATAGCAATTTTGATTGCAAAATTAGGCATCCAAGTAGCGGCCATATTCACAACAGCAACAGAGCCGTACACATCATCAGCATAATCACGTGCTTTTAAAGCTTCAGAAGCATCATTATTCAAATCTTTTTCATCTGGATCAGAATAAAACAAAACCCAGACTTTGCCAACCAATTCGGAACTACTCCATGCAGTGCCATCAAGTCGGCCTCCATCTTTTTCGCTTAAAGTAATTACTTCAGGATTTTGGCCAACTGGCAAAGTTGAAAATAAATCTCCTCCCAGAAATAAGAGGGCCACTAATAAACCGGTAATTTTTGTTTTCATTGTCTATTGGTTTTAAATTTTTATAATTATAAATATTCAAGAATTAGTAAAAGTACAAACAATTCCGAATTAAGCAAATACGAATGAAATTAATTTATTTAGATATGTGAAATAAGAAAGAATACCGAATAGTAAACAAAAAAACTTTCTTTGATCCAAATTATCTGAACCTGTATTAGACAACATCATAAAAACATCATAAAAAGTGTTTTTGACAATTGAATAGACAGCCTACAGTTCAATAGAAGTCTTGCGTTAAATTTTTTTTAAGCAAAAAAAGTACAGTCTACAATAGCTTTAATCATAATTAATTATTATTTTCTATTGCTTTCATTGAAACCTTGAATGTTTCTTCAGAGATTTTCCCATCTTTTAACAATTGTATCAAATCACTAATCATTTTCTCCTTTGAATCAAATTTATTAATGTTCGTATTAATAACAGGGCGATCTTTTTTTTCAATATGCTTAGATTGGTTAATTGCTAATATTTGGAATTTGTCAGAAATTTTTTTTAATTCTTCATTAGTCTTTGTTCGAATAATAGAAATGTTGAAGACATACATCCCAGGATTAAATGTGCCAGCTTCAAATTTAAAGCATCCTGAATCTATCTTTTCATTAGAAGAATGAATAATATTTTCATATACGATTTTCCCTGTTTGTTGATTTAATACTGTAATTCTAATATTGTAAAAATACTGGGAATACATCCCTGCTGCAATTAAAAAAGGTTCATTCTCATAAAAATTACGTCTCAAATCTTGAAATTCTTCAAATTCAAATCTACCATCTTTATTTATATCATTTAGCCATTTTGCTACAAAAGCGCCTCTAAAATATGTATCTGTTAAATAAAGATATATATAACTCTTATTAAATAAGCCTTTGATAACTGTAGCATACTTAACTTTTTTTATTTTTAATGGTCTTAATGGAAGTTTGTTCGAAATATATTTGGAATATAAACCTGGCTCTTCAATAGGTTTCAATGCTTTTCTATACCATACATATATCTCTTTCTTTGTAACTTCAAAAATATTTAAGATATCTGAAATGTAAAGAGGAGATTTATGCATTATAATATTTTGTCTGCTAGTTGGCTTCTTAGAATCCCATTCATTCTTAATTTTGGAATAATTGTAATCAGGAAGCATCAGTTGTTTATCATTTACTGGAACAGTATTATTTTTAACATAATTCATGTAACCAGATTGCTGATTAAGTACATAATCTTCAGCTTCTTTTACAATATTATTAGAAATGGGGTATATTTTACCATTACTCAATGCATAAAAGGCTCCATTTGCATCAACTACAAGTTGTATATGTTGCCCAGTATTAGTACTTAAATTTATTTCAGTTTTTCCAGCTTCGGCGACATTAATATCGTGTTTTCTCGCACCCGCATTTTTTAGTAAGTTCCCTATTATATTCAATGCCACTTGCTGATCTGTATTCATTCTATTTGCTGTCTTTGGATTGGAAAGCAGAAAATCTGCAACTCCTGATCCAATTGTTTCCCACGTTTGACCTTGAACAGATATCAAGAAAAACAAACTTGCTATTAGAATCAAAATTTTCTTTCTCATTTTGTCAAAATTAATTACAGAATAGATTATATTGGGCTATTTTTCGTCAGGCAATTTAACATGTGCCCAATTAAGCCCTTTTCGAATTCTGTTAAGTTGAGTATGAGTAATTCCGAAATGCTCAGCTACTTTATAAAGCTTATGATCACCTGACTTCACCATTAATTTAAGATTGATTACGTCGGCTTCGGTAAGCTTAGAATTAGTAATTTTTCCTCTCCGCTTAAAGTGTGATTCTATTACTCTAGGATTACTCTTGTTATGCAAGGTCATTTCTTCGCGAGTAACCCATTTAAGATTTTTGTAATAATTATTGCCCTTATCGTGATCGAGATGAATTACAAAAATTTGTTTATCACTTGTATGTTCACAGAATTCTTCGGCCACTAACCTATGAATAATCCGTTTAATCTTATTATCCCATCCTTGAATAGATTTAAACCACATAAAATAACGGTACCCTCTAACTGTTGAGAGTTTCATTATTTTATATTCATTTGTTTTTGTTGACCAATGGCGCAAACGCCCATAGTTAGATATCTCGTAAATTTCTTCCGGTTTTAAATCCTTAAAGCTTAGGCGCCGCCATTCTTCAGGATCATAATTTAAATCTGTCTTCATAATCTTAATGATTATTATAAATAATTAGTCATTTATTTATCTTATTTATAAAGATGATTTTAGAAATCATAAAATAATTCAATTACTTAAGTCACTCACAAATATAAGAAATAAATAATACATTTGCTACTAATATGGACAAAAAAGCTAGAATAGCAGCGATTTCAATATTTTCCAATTCTTTGTTAACACTCTTAAAACTTATAGTGGGTTTGCTAAGTGGATCGGTCAGTATTTTATCAGAGGCTATACATTCTGCTATGGACTTGCTTGCATCGGTGATTGCATTTATTGCAGTTCGAATTTCCGCAAAAGAACCTGATATTAAGCATCCTTATGGACATGGGAAATATGAAAATATTTCAGGTGTATTGGAAGGATTACTGATTTTTATTGCAGCAATCTGGATTATTTATGAAGCAATACATAAATTGATAAAACCTGAAGAAATTTCATCATTTGGCTTAGCTATGGGTGTAATGCTTTTTTCTGCTGTAATCAATTTTTTTGTTAGTCGACAACTCTATAAGGTTGCTAAAGAAACTAATTCTATTGCATTGGAAGCAGATGCATTGCATCTGAAAACTGATGTATATACAAGTTTGGGAGTAAGCTTAGGAATATTACTTATCTGGCTTACAGGGATCACTATTTTTGATCCAATTTTTGCTATAGCAGTGGCTTTGCTAATTATTAAGGAAGCCTATCAATTGATTCAAAAAGCATTTAATCCGCTGATAGATGCAGGAATAGACTCAATGGAGTATAACAAATTAAATGCCTTCATAAAATCAGAATTACCACCTGAAACTTGTATTATTAATCTTCGCTCACGTCAGAATGGTTCTTTGTATATAATTGATTTTGTTTTAAAAGTACCACCCCAAATGTCTGTTAGAGATGCACATAATATATGCGATAAGCTTGAATTAAGTCTTCGAAAAATATATATCGAAGTGGATATAAACATTCATGTAGAACCTAAAAATGAATGAAATGACTTAGAAAGTTATGCGTAAAGAAAGGCAATTTAAATACCTAATATCTTAAAAATAAATTCTTAATCCCTTTTAAAAAGTATTTCCCCTCCTACTACCGTATAATTAATCTCTGTTGATGGAATGTCTGCATCATTACATTCCATAATATCTTGATTTAGAACAACAAAATCAGCAAATTTCCCTTTTTCTATACTGCCTTTTACATTTTCTTCAAAAGCAGTTTTGGCAGCCCAAATAGTCATTCCTTTTAATGTTTCTTCTCGACTTAAAGCATTTTCAATTTGAAACCCTTCTGAAGGATAATTATTTAGGTCCTTCCTGACAACAGCCGCATAAAAAGTTAAAAGTGGATCAACTTTTTCAATTGGAAAATCTGTACCTAAAGGAATCCAATTATTCTGATCTAAGAGCTGTTTGTATGCATAGCCACCTTTTAATCTCTCCAGACCTACACGTTCATCTGCCCAATACATATCGGAGGTTGCATGAGTTGGTTGAACAGATGGAATAATTGAATATTTACCGAAAAGTTCAAAATCTTCAGGAGCAATTATTTGCGCATGTTCAATTCTCCAACGTTTATCGTTTTTCTCTTTAAGTGCTTCGCCATAAATTCGTAACATAACTCTGTTGGCAGAGTCACCTATGGCATGAGTTGCAACCTGGTAATTATGTTCTATAGCTTTTGCACATATTTCACGATAATAATTTTCTGCCTTAATCATTAAACCATAATTATTTGGGCTATCAGAATAAGGTTCAATCATGCAGGCACCACGAGACCCTAAAGCACCGTCAGCATATATTTTAATAGTACGAACACTCAGTTTGTCAGTAATATAAGGTCCATTCGGCAAAAAATAATTGAAATTTTCTTCACTTGGATTTAGCATAGCGTTTATTCGAATACTTAAACCATTTGATTTATGCAAACTATCTACTAATTGAACTGCTTCTAAGCTGAGCCCTGCATCTGTAACTCCTGTTAATCCAACAGCGAAGCAATTTTTTTCGGCAGCTTTCAGTGCTTTTATTTGCGCCGACTTAGTAAGCTCAGGAATCAAAGAACGTACTAAACTCATTGCATTATCAATCAGTATTCCACTTGGCTCTCCATTTTGCAATATTATATCTCCCCCTTCAATATATGTTTTGGAATTTATTCCTGCCAGCTCAAGTGCTTTACTGTTTACCCAGGCGGCATGACCATCGATGCGTGTTAAATATACAGGTGTTTCAGGGAAAAGTATATCTAAGCCATTTTTATTTGGAAATTCTAAAGAAGACCAATCGTTTTGATCCCATCCACGACCCAGAATCCAAGCATTTTGTCTATCTTCTTGAAAACCATCCAATAAGTTTAATATTTCTTCTTCCGATTGTGTTTCATAGAGTTGAGCTTCAGTCTGAATTCCCTTTCCATATCCAAAAAAATGAGCGTGAGCATCAATAAATCCGGGATATACAAATTGTCCGTTGAGATCAAGAATTTCTTCAGCTTGAAACTGAGAAGAAATTTCTTCTGATGTACCAACAGCAACAAATTTTCCGTCATCAACAGCAAAAGCTTCTGCAACTGCAAATTCTTCATTTACAGTATAAACATTAGTATTTATTACGATTAAATCTACTTTTTTCTGACTGCTGCAAGAAGGAATAACTCCAAGAATGATGATTAACAAATAAAAATGTGTTTTCTGCATGATTTGGTTTTTTAGTTTATGTTTTCTATTTTTTTTAATATTTCATTGATGTTGTCAAATATACCTATTATGTCATTCTCATTTTGAAGGATATATTTATTATTTGAGCCGTCATATAATGCTTTAAACATCATATTATTATTAGGATTAGCACTAATTCCTTTCCGAATAAGTGCACGTTTTAACCATTCCACTTCAATTGAATTACCTTCTACATTTAATATATCTCTTGTTTTTATTCGCTGTGTAAAGTGAGCTGTTTTCAGATCGAAGGAGAGTAATTCATTTGAGAAAGCATTGCTTATTGCTCCGCTTAAAACCAAATCTTCAGGTATACCTGTTTTAAATTCATTTTTATTTGGAAACAGCCAAATTTTATCTGCCATTTTTAGTGCAAGTTCAAGATCATGAGTCGATAAAATTATAGCTACATTCCTACTGTGTGCAATTTTACGAAGTTCGGCCAATATTGCCATTTTAGAAGGGAAATCAAGAAAAGCGGTTGGTTCATCCAAAAGAATAAGTGCCGTATCCTGAGCAAGTGCTTTGGCAATTAAGGCTTTTTGTTTTTCACCGTCGCTGAGTTCAATAAAATTTCGCTCTGCTAAAGTTTGCAAACCGACTAAATGAATAGATTCATCAATTTTTTCCTGATCTTCATTATTTAATTTTCCCCAAAAATTAGTGTAAGGGAAGCGACCCATAGCTACCAATTCATTAACTTTCAAATTTGGAACTTGAACACTTTCCGTTAAAACTACACTCAAGGTTTTAGCCAGAGTTTGGTTATCGTAATCATTGATAGAGATTCCGTTTAATAAAATCTCACCTTTTAATTTGCTAAGCTGAGTGCTAATGCTTCTCAACAATGTCGATTTCCCAACACCATTCGGACCTATCAAACAACAAAGTTCACCTTTTTTTAATTGCAAATTGAGATCTGATTGTATGGTAACAACCTTATCGTCATTTAAATAGCCAATAGTCAAATCTCTGATATCAAGTATATTATCAGTATAGTCCATCAAAATCCGATTTGCTTTCGTTTAACAATTAAATAAATTACCAAAGGAGCTCCAAATAAAGATGTGATTACATTTATGGGTAACACATCTTGGAAAAAAGGCAATCTTGCCAATAAATTGCAGCCAAGTGCAACCAACATTCCAAGTAATAATACTGCAGGTATTAATTTTTTATGATCTGAAGATTTAAATAGCAAGCGTGCTAAATGTGGAGTTGCTAATCCGATAAATGCAATTGGTCCGGTATAAGCAGTAATTATGGCAGTTAAAAAACCCGAAAGTAAGATTAATTGCCAGCGAATTTGTTTAAGATTTACTCCTAAATTTTGTGCATAAGCATCGCCTAAAAGCATTGCATTCATTGGTTTCATCAGTAAAGTTGACAAAATCAATGCAGGAAAAACTAAAGCAGTGAATAAAAGCAATTGATTATTTTGGACATTGGCAAAACTACCCAAGCCCCAAATTACAAATGCATGCACCTCCCCTTGTTGACCGACAAAATTTAAAAGCCCGATTATTGATGAAACAGCATAACCGACCATAATTCCAATAATAAGAAGAGAAGCATTATTTCTAACTTTTTTGGCTGCCAACAAAACAATAAAAAGAACAAGAAATGCTCCTGTAAATGCAGCTAAATGTATTCCTATTCCTCCCATTAAATTCTGAGCAATAAAAATACCGCCTATTCCTGACCCAAGTGTTACTAAAGCGACACCCAAGCTTGCACCTGAACTGATTCCTAAAATGGACGGCCCTGCAAGCGGATTTCGAAAAAGAGTTTGCATTTGCAAACCTGCCAATCCTAATGCTGCACCAGATAAAATAGCTGTCACTATTTGCGGGAATCTTGATTCAATAATAATATGACGCCATATTATTTCATTTTCAGGTAATTGAGCATCAAAAAAATGAATAAAAGCGGAAAATGGAACAGATACTGACCCAATTGCTAAATTTAAAAAAACAAATCCAAGCAATAAAATGTTAAGACTGATGAAAATAACTTGCGCTGTTTGTTTTTGATTACTCACTTTACAAAAGTGCATTTTTTTTATCTGTATTTCAAATGCGAGTTTTTTTTAATTTAGCCAAAAGCATTTTTATGATATTAATTGCCGACAGCGGTTCTACAAAAACAGATTGGGTTTTAATTGAAAAAGAATCAGGACAACGAACTTATTTTGAAGGATTAGGTCTGAATCCTTATTATTCAGATTCTAAAAGTATATCTAAGGAAGTATTTATAATGTTTGAAAGCTTGGATATTTCTTCTGTTTCGAATATTTATTTTTACGGTTCCGGTTGTTCAACAAATGCAAATAAACTAATTATTTTGAATGGCTTAAGTGCACTTTTCACCAATTCTAAAATCGAAGTCTATCACGATTTAGAAGGTGCTTGTCGTGCTTTATGCAAAACTACGAAAGGTATTGCATGCATATTAGGCACAGGTTCAAATGCTGCTTATTATAATGGTCGAGAAATACAAAAAAGCGCTATTTCTTTAGGCTATATCTTAGGTGATGAAGGATCGGGATATAAGTTGGGGAAAAAACTAATTCATGCTGTTTATCTTAAAACTGCTCCTGAAAATATAATTCAGGATTTTCAAAAAACTTTCAATCTGACAGTTGAAGATTTGCTAATTGAACTTTATCAAAAGCCAAACCCTAATCGTTTTTTAGCTTCATTTACAAAATACATAGCTCAGAACATCAGTAATCCTTTTATATTGGATTTAGTTTATAAGACGTTTGAAGAATTTTTAGAGTTAGTGGTTGCTCCGCTCAATCCGAATAAAAATTTAGCTGTTCATTTTACAGGTTCTATAGCTTGGTTTTTTAAGAAGGAATTGGAGTATATTGTCAATAAATTAGGGTTTATTCTTGGAAAAATTAGTCAAAAACCGATTGAAGATTTGGCAGATTATCATATTTCTACTAAAACAATCAATAATGATAAGTAATAATCCACATTTCTTTTTTAAATTGCCTCAGTATAAAAATTAGTGCCTTTTTTGGTGCTTTTGTGCTTTAGTGTCGAATAAAAATTGGCGACTAAAACACTAATTCACCAAATAACAAAAAGAAATTAAAAGAGTTAAGTATGAGTCCACTCCGAAAAGTAAATAGATTATCCCGAAGGGATAAACTTGAATAACCACTGGTGGAACCGGTGGGAAATATGCGAAATTGAAATCACAACCCTGAAAGGGTTGAACTTCTAATTTGTTAATGTTCAACCCTTTCAGGTTTGATGGATTGTCTTTCATTTTTCCGTGGGCTATGCCCACGGTTATTCAAATTCAGTCCTTTTAGGACTGTTTTCACATTTTCAGACTTTTCGTAGCAAACTCAAGCATGAAAACCTATTCGTATTAATTTTTAGACTGAATAAATTGATTAAAACAATAATTTTTAAGTAAAGGCATTATTAATAAACGTCTGGAATAAATTTCGCTTTCTTAAATGAATTTGCAAAACTTATGAAACTATCTGTAATCATTGTCAATTATAATGTAGAATTCTTTTTGGAGCAATGCCTGTTGTCAGTTGAAAAAGCTTTATCAGACATTGATAGTGAAATTTGGGTAGTCGATAATAATTCTGTCGATTATTCTGTTCGAATGTTGAAAAGCAAATTCCCGAAAGTCAATTTAATTTTGAATAAAGAAAATGTGGGCTTTGCTATTGCTAATAATCAAGCAATTAAAAAATCGGCAGGAGACTATATTCTTTTGCTAAATCCTGATACAATAGTTGAAGAAGATACCTTCCACAAAGTGCTCACTTATATTGATGAAAATCCTGAGACCGGTGGCTTAGGAGTAAAAATGCTCGATGGAAAAGGAAACTTTCTAGCAGAATCAAAACGCGGTTTACCTACTCCGCAAGTTGCTTTTTACAAAATATTCGGCTTAGCTAAATTATTCCCTAAGTCCAAGATATTCGGAAGATATCATTTGGGCTTTTTTAACAAAGATGAAATTCATGAAGTAGATGTTTTGGCCGGTGCATTTATGCTGATACCAAAAAAAGTATTGAATGAAATTGGCGTGCTTGACGAACGCTTTTTTATGTATGGTGAAGATATCGACCTTTCCTATCGAATAAAAAAGGCAGGATATAAAAACATTTATTTTCCAAAAACAAGTATTATTCATTTTAAAGGCGAAAGCACAAAAAAAAGCAGTGTCAATTATGTGTATATTTTTTATAGAGCCATGATTTTGTTTGCTCAAAAACATTTTTCTTATAAACATGCCCGTTTGTTCCAATTTTTAATCAATATCGCTATTTATGCAAGAGCATCAATTGCGATTATCTCACGTTTTATTCAAAAAATATATCTTCCTATAATTGAAATAGTTCTGCTTTATGCCGGAATTTATTTTATACAAAATTATTGGGAGAAAACATATTTAACTGTAGATGCTTACCCTTGGTATTATGTTGTTTATGTTTTACCGACTTATATTTTAATTTGGATGTTATCAGCTTTGCTAAGCGGTGCTTACGATCGACCCTTTAGTGTTTGGAAAAGTATTAAAGGAATTGGTTTGGGAACTCTGATTATTTTGGTGATTTATGCTTTATTGCCTGAATCACTACGCTTTAGTCGCGCAATTATTTTATTCAGCACAATTTGGGCAATGTTTTCATTGGGTTTATTGAGATGGGTTTTAGGTATTTTAAAAATTAATGATTTTACTCAAAATAAAATCAGGGAAAAGCGAATTGCTATTATCGGTGATATTAAAGAAACTCGAAGAGTTGCAGAATTGATTCGGAATACTCCTTATTCTCCCGGATTTATTGGATTGGTTAATTCCATTGAAGTTGACCAATTTCAAGAAGGAGTAATTGGCGATATAAAGCAATTGGGAGATTTGATTACCATTTATGGAATCAGTGAACTGGTTTTTTGCTCCGACAGTTTGGATGCTTCAGAAATTATTCGTCATATGACGCGTTTAAACTCTGCCAAACTTGCTTTCAAAATTGCGCCTCATAAAAGCTCCGCTATTATCGGAAGCCAAAGTATTTCTCAGGCAGGTAATTTATATATGATTGATATTGACGGGATTCTAAAGCCAAATAATAAAAGAGCAAAAAGATTATTCGATTTTATATCGGCATTAATCCTTTTGATTTTTAGCCCGATTTGCATATTATTCGTCAAACGAAAAAAATTATTTTTCTCAAATTTATTTTCGGTGCTTTTAGGCTTTAATAGTTGGATTGGATATGATAAAAACGCTTATTTTTCAAATGAAAAACTACCATCAATCAAGAAAGGAATTTTGTTTCCCAAAGATGCATTTCCTGATAAAGAAATTTCCACTGATATATCAGCAAGACTGAACTTAATGTATTCTCAGGATTATAAATTGAAAAACGATTTGCAAATTTTATTAAAAGCCTTTAAGGATTTAGGCAGAAATTCTTAAGAATTTAACCTTTGTTTGCTTACTTCAAACATTAAAATCCCACCTGCGACACTAACATTTAATGATCCTATAGTTCCAAGCATAGGAATTGTTACAAAATCATCTAATAACGGAATATAAGCTTGCGAAATACCGTCTTCTTCAGATCCGAGTACTAATGCTATCGGGCCGGGATAAGTTTCTTCATAATAGGCTTTTTCAGCTTTTTCTGATACGCCGACAATTTTCAATCCGCTTTCTTTTAAATATTTTAAATCATCCTGCAAATATTGTGCTCTGCAAACAGGAATTTTATGCAAAGCTCCTGCTGAAGTTTTAATGGCATCAGCATTAATCGAAGCTCCGCCTCTAGCAGGAATTAGAATTGCATCTACTCCAGCACATTCAGCTGTTCTTGCTAATGCTCCAAAATTACGGACATCGGTAACTCTATCTAAAACCAAGATAAAAGGTGTTTTCCCTTGTTCATAAAGAGTTGGCAAAAGTTGCTCAATTTTATGATAAGTTATAGCAGAAATTAAGGCAACAACACCTTGATGGTTTTTCCGCGTAAAACGATTTAGTTTTTCTATGGGAACAAGGGCATAAGGTACATCGTGCTCTTTGATAAGGTGAAAGAGCTCTGAATAGAGCTCTCCCCTTAATCCTCTTTGTATAAAAATTTTATCTATTTCTTTTCCGTCTTGAATGACCTCAATTATTGCTCTGAGGCCAAAGATCATCTGTTGATTCTCCATCTAAATACTTTTTTGCAAAAGTACAATTGTCTTCATCCAAAACAAAAATTAAATATCTGTTCGCCAATTATCTACAATACCTTGCCAACTGATCTCGTAATGTGGTTGACGGAATAATCTAAAATCGTTTTGACTGAATGGATTGTCTATTCTTTTAAATGAGAATCGCAATCCACTATAGAATGCATCATGACCATATTCCCAAATTTCTCTGTCTTTAAATTTATATACTTTATCAGGCGAACCATAGATCATAAAAATCATTCCTCTATCAGTTTTCCAGCCTTCTTTGTATGAAGTAAAAAGTTCATTTGCACGTTGAACACGACTATAATATGTGCGCATCATATCATCGCTTCTTTCTTGCTTGCGCGATTTAAAATACCAGAATTCATCAACTGCCATTTTAGGCTCCATTCCCATCAATTCTTCAAATTCCCATCGAGGATTTAAATAACGCAGTGTAAATAGGCGCTGCGCATCTGTAGCTACATATGGAAACTCACCGAAAAATTTAAACACACTAAAACCGCGTTTTTCATCAGCTTTTAAATGAAAAAGATATACTCCCAAATCTTTAAATGCCAATGGAGCAGATTTGCCATTAATAATATCAATTTTAAAAGGTTCTGTGCTTTCCAATGTCTTTAACTCATTTGGTTTTACAGGATCAAAAGGTACAACAGCAGGTGAAAATTTTGGAGGATACCAACTGATAAATAATTCTTTTATTGAAAGATCGCTTACTTTTATGCTTAGTTTTTCGTCGCCTCTTGCAAAGTTATCCCAATGAATACTTCCATCATCATTTAAAAGCATAAAATTCTCTTCAGAATTTGGGACACCTTTTAATATATTAATCCTTGAGACGAAAGCCTTTGTGGCCAATTTGTCCTCAACGTTAGCAAACAATACATAAGAGCCGCTTGCTTGAGTACGCAATTTTATTTTGAAGAATTTATAATTTTCACTATTGCCTGGACTGTAAACCAAATTAATTCGACCAACTTGAAGGACTTCTTTTTCCTTTTCGCCTTCGATAAAACTATAATCGAACACGTAATTTTTTACAACTTCCTCTTTTGATTCACCGCTTAGTACTGCTAAAGCGTTTAAATCGACTTGAATAAATAGCTCTGAGATACTATCATTGGTGTTAAATACTTTTGATTTGAATACATTACCAGGGTAATCTTCCTGATAAAATTTTGAATGATTAATTTGTGAATATTTATGTGTAGCGCAAGATGATAGAATAGCTACAAATACCGATAATAAAAAAATCTTTTTAAACATAGCTTCGAATTTTGCTGTGAAAATCCAAGAATTATGCCAGATTGCCATTTTATTCTATTTTATTGATTTTTTTTTGAAGTGCAAACTATTTAGATTTGCATATAAATCTCATTCTGTGAAATCTATTGGCTTACTTTCAGATACCCACTCCTACTATCATCCTAAGTTGGAAAACTTTTTAAAAGATGTTGATGAGATTTGGCATGCTGGAGATATTGGTAATTCAGAGATTCTAAATCGCTTAATTAAATTTAAACCTGTTAGAGCCGTTTTTGGAAATATTGATGGAATTGAACTAAGGGCACAACTAAAACAAACAGAAATATTTTTTTGTGAGGATGTCAAAGTGATGATAACTCATATTGGAGGTTATCCCGGCCGCTATCATTCGGGAATAAAAAAAATAATCAAAAATGAGAAGATAAAACTTTTTATTAGTGGTCACTCACATATACTCAAAGTGATGAATGACCATTCACTTAACTTACTTCATATGAACCCTGGAGCAGCAGGAATACAAGGGATTCATCAACGAGTAACATTGTTACGATTTAAAATTGAAGGAAACAGAATTGATGATTTGGAAGTGTTTGATGCTCCACGTAATTGATGCTAACGTATTCTATCCATTGATTTTACAAGCTTATCGTCTTTTTTTACACTCCTAAATGCCAATACCAAAAATAATAAGATAAGAGCTGGTAAAAAGCTGTTATAATTGTAAATGGCTTGTACTCCTAATTTATCTTCTATGGCATTTATGTAGCCAAAAAAGAATCCGCCTAGAACAATTATTGAAATAAAAATGTTAATTTTGATAAACAACATTTGCATAGAACGATTTTTATACAAAAATATGGAAATGAGAGAAATAACTGTAATTAAAACAAGTCCTGCAAATAAAGGCAATGTAAAATATTCATTAAATGGGCTTATTTCTCCTGGAATAAGATTCTCTAGATATAAGCTATGAAGATGTAAGCTATACATTTCACCATAGAACTTAGCAAGAGGCATTTTCTCGAAAGGGATAAGCATTAGAATACCAGCAATAGAAGCTAGCGATAGAAACACAGATTGAATTCGTTGAATCATATTACTAAAAATTTTATATACAAAGATACAGGCATTTATTTTATAGAAATAAATTTTTTTACATTTTTGTATTGTATTTGTTGTACATTTGCTTTTCAATTATCCCAACTTATATTTCAAGAAAATTCAATTTACCAATTTCTGTAAGTTACCTCAAATACAATTAAAAATATTTAAACAATCATAATGTACGATATTATTGAACTCAATGGGAAGCAACATCCCGAATTGAAAGAAATTGCAAAAGAACTAAATGTTCCCAAGTTCGAAAAGCTGCCAAAGCAAGATTTGATTTACAAAATTCTGGATCAGCAAGCTCTTAACCCTAGCATCGATATTCTGGAAAAAGAAAAAAAAGATGCTAAGAAAAACATCCGTGAAAAGAGACAACGGATCCAAAAGAAGCCAGAAGGATCATCTATTCCATCTAAAATTCCAACAAAAGACAAGACTGATTCAAAAGCAGCAAAAGAACCTCAAGCAAAAAAAGAAGCAAATAAGACGAGAGAAACTCAAAATACTAAATCTTCAATTATAAAGGAAGACGTTCCTAAAAAAGAAGTTGATGAAACTTCAGAAAAACTAGAGAAAGTTGCTCCCACAAAAAGGCCAAAACCAAACCCGCGCCCAAGAGGTCGTAGGAAAGTTGAACCTGTTGCCAAAGATGTAGAAGAATTAGCTGAACAAAAAAATGTTTCTCCTGAGCTTACAAAAGAAGTACCTGTTTCGGAATCAGTTGCTGAGAAACAAGAAGAAATAAAGCAAGCAATTAAGATTTCTGACGATAAAGTAGAATCGAAAGAAAAGAAGATAGAAAAACCCAATGTACGACCAGAACGTATAGTTAAACAGCAAGTTGAAAAACCTAAATTTACGTATGAAATCGAAGGAATTATAAGTAGTGAAGGCGTTTTAGAAATTATGCCCGATGGTTATGGTTTTCTCCGTTCGTCTGATTATCATTATCTTAATTCTCCAGATGATATTTATGTTTCGCAATCTCAAATTAAGCTTTTCGGATTAAAAACCGGTGACAACATTGAAGGCAGTATTCGCCCACCGAAAGAGGGTGAAAAATACTTCCCTTTAATTAAGGTTAGCTATATCAATGGCAAACTTCCCGAAGATGCACGAGATAGAATACCTTTTGATTTCCTCACTCCTCTTTTCCCAAACAAGAAATTTAATTTAACTGGTCATGCTGAAGAAAATATTTCTGCCAGAATGATTGATTTATTTTCTCCTATCGGAAAAGGCCAGCGAGGTTTAATTGTGGCACAACCTAAAACAGGTAAAACAGTGCTCTTAAAAGATGTTGCTAATGCAATTGCTGCCAATCATCCTGAAGCTTATTTGATGATATTGCTTATCGATGAGCGTCCTGAGGAAGTTACTGATATGCAGCGAAGTGTAAGAGCCGAAGTTATTGCTTCTACTTTTGACGAACCTGCTGATCGACACGTAAAAATTGCCAATATCGTTTTAGAAAAAGCAAAACGAATGGTTGAATGTGGTCATGATGTGGTAATTTTATTAGATTCTATTACACGGCTTGCACGTGCTTATAATACTGTAAGTCCTTCTTCAGGAAAAGTATTGTCAGGTGGTGTTGAGGCTAATGCACTTCAAAAGCCAAAACGCTTCTTTGGTGCCGCTCGCCAAATCGAAAATGGTGGCTCCTTAACTATTATAGCAACTGCTCTAATCGATACTGGATCAAAAATGGATGAAGTTATTTTTGAAGAATTTAAGGGAACAGGAAATATGGAGCTTCAACTCGATAGAAAATTATCAAATAAAAGGATTTTCCCCGCAATTGATATTGTTGCATCAAGTACACGACGCGATGATTTACTCGTAGATAAAGAAATATTGCAAAGGGTATGGATTTTAAGAAACCATTTAGCCGATATGAATCCTATCGAAGCTATGGAGTTTATAAAAGACAAGATTACATATACGAAAAGTAACGAAGAATTTTTAATTTCAATGAATAGTTAAATCAATTTATTTTAACATTAAACCGCTAATTTATAATGAATTAGCGGTTTTTTCTTTTAAGAAAATTTAAACTAGTGATCACTATTCATTTCAGTACCTAAAATTTCATTAGCTATTGCATTATAATCCATTCCACCAAAATTACCCGAACTCATTAAAAGCAAATTCATATTTTGCCAATTTTGTTTAAATAAAAATTCTTGAAGTTGAATGGTATCGGTAAATACTTCTAATTGATCATTTGTAAAAGCTAATTTTATTTCTGCAATAGAAATTGGAGGTAGTTTTTTATGTTCAAGTGTCTTAGGATTATAGTAAACAATTGGAATATCAGCATTATCCATAGCACCTGCATACTGAGAAAGAAAGGCCTTGTTTAAGCTGCTAAAAGTGTGCAATTCCATACAAGCCAATAATTTCGTTTCTTCAAATTGCTCTTTAACAGCTGATGTGGTTGCTTTTAATTTTGACGGAGAATGTGCAAAATCTTTATAAATAATTGTTTTTTCATTTTTAGCAATTAACTCTAAACGGTTTGAAGTACCTGAAAAGGAAGTGATTGCATTGAAAAATTCAATAGGCCTTACACCTAGAGCCTGACATACCCAACGTGCCCCATTTATATTCTGCAAATTATGCTCCCCAAATACTTGCAAAGGATAACGTTTGGCTTCAAAAACAATAAAAGTTTGTCCTTTTTTAATTAAAGAGTCACATCCTCGATACGGAAAAGCAGTTATAGTATCTCTCCTACCATCTGCTAGCTCCATAACATTCTTATCGTTTGCCGAGTAAACCAATATTCCATTTTCTTCGATTAAATCGATAAATGTCTTAAACTGCTCAATATAATTTTCAAATGTTGGGAACACATTCATATGATCCCAGGCGATTCCGCTCAATAAAGCAATATTAGGTTTATATAGATGAAATTTTGGACGGTGATCAATTGGAGAACTCAGATATTCATCTCCTTCAAGAACCATAATTTTTGATTCTTCCGATAAGCGTACCATCACTTCAAAGCCATCGAGTTTAGAGCCGACCATATAATCAGGAGCATGTCCTAATTGTTGAAGAACATGAAGAACCATTGCCGTAATTGTTGTTTTTCCATGACTTCCACCAATAACTACTCTTATTTTATTTTTCGATTGTTCAAAAAGATATTCAGGGTAAGAATAAATGGACAAATTTAATTCCTTTGCTCTCTGAAGTTCTGGATTATCTTCTCTAGCATGCATTCCTAATATCACAGCATCTGTTTTATCAGAAAGCTTCTCGGGAAACCAACCAAATTCTTTGGGCAATAAATCATATTTAGATAAACGTGATTCTGAAGGTTCAAATATTTCATCATCGGAACCCGTTACAATATTTCCTTTTAAATGCAAAGCAATTGCCAAATTATGCATAGCTGCTCCCCCAATGGCAATAAAATGAATGTACATCAAGCTTTAGAGTTTATTTCCAACGAAATTACATACAACTTAAGTTTGATAATCCCATTTACTGAAATCTTGTTAACAGCCTATTTTTAATTATGTTTGTTTTTATTTAAGTCTTTCTATTCAAATTATGTTGATATTTCGCAGGCAGAAAAAAATGGAAATAGTTTATATTTGCTGATTAAATAAATTTAAAACTATATGCAGCCACAAATTGAAGAATTACAAAATCTTGTACAAAATAAAACTCCACAAGAAGTCATTAAAATATTTCTTGAAAAATTTGGCGATAAAATTGCTTTTTCAAGTAGTCTTGGTGCAGAAGATCAGGTAATTATTGATATGATTTCTAAGATAGATAAGTCTGCAAATATTTTCACTTTGGATACAGGACGCGTATTCCCTGAGACTTATGATTTAATAGACAGAACAACAAAACGATATAAAATCTCAATTAAAATCTATTTTCCTGATTATAGTCAGGTTGAAAAAATGGTACAAGATAAAGGAATCAATTTGTTTTTTGAAAGCATTGAAAACAGAAAACAATGTTGTCATATCCGTAAAATGGAACCGCTAAAGCGTGCTTTTAAGAGCTTGGATGTTTGGATTTGCGGTTTGCGAAGAGATCAGAGTATTACGCGAACTGATGTTCAAGTTGTTGAATGGGATGAAGCAAACGGATTAATTAAATTAAATCCTATTGTTGACTGGACTGAAGATCAGGTTTGGGATTATATAAAAACAAATAAGGTTCCATATAATCTTTTGCATGATAAAGGCTTCCCAAGTGTTGGTTGTCAGCCTTGTACGCGAGCCATAGTTGAAGGTGAAGATTTACGCGCAGGTCGTTGGTGGTGGGAAAATCCGGAAACCAAGGAATGCGGATTGCATGCTAAATAAGTTGGAGTTACTCAAATATAGAAGGTAAAATAGTATTTAACATTTTACAACTATAATTTATCTCTACTTCTTAAAGAGAAATAAATTATTAAATAGCATCAATAATAGAATTCAAAGTAACACTGGGTCGCATTGCTTTTGCAACTAAGTCTTTGTTGGGTTTAAAGTATCCGCCAATTTCTGTTGCTTTACCTTCGGCAGCAGCAATTTCAGAAAGTATTTTAGTTTCGTTTTCTTGTAGTTGTTTTGCAACTTCTTTAAACTTAGTTTGAAGTTCTGCATCTTCTGTTTGCTCGGCTAATGTTTCAGCCCAATACATAGCAAGGAAAAAATGAGTACCGCGGTTATCTAGTTCACCAGCTTTTCTTGATGGTGATTTTCTGTTTTCTAAATATTTTGCAACCGCTTTGTCTAAAGTGGTCGACAAAAGCATTGCACGCTTATTGCTGGTAGCATTAGCCAAATGCTCTAAAGACATTGTTAACGCTAGAAACTCGCCCAAAGAATCCCATCTTAAATGACCTTCTTTAACAAATTGCTGAACGTGTTTTGGAGCAGAACCACCGGCACCTGTTTCGAATAATCCACCACCTTTAAGTAATGGAATTATTGATAACATTTTTGCAGAAGTACCTAATTCCAAGATTGGAAATAAATCGGTTAAATAATCTCTAAGTACATTTCCTGTAACTGAAATAGTGTCTATTCCGGCTTGCACACGAGGAAGAGTAAACTTCATAGCTTCGACAGGAGACATTATTTGAATATCTAAACCTGTTGTATCGTGATCTTTTAGGTAAGTATTTACTTTTTTAATTAATTCAGCATCGTGGGCTCTGACTTTATCTAACCAGAAAATTGCAGGAACTCCTGTAGCTCTTGCTCTGCTTACGCCTAATTTTACCCAATCTCTAATTGCTAAATCTTTAACCTGAGAAGATCTATAAATGTCACCTTCTTCAACTCAAGTAAGAAACACTTCTAAACGATTATAAGAATCATCTTAATTTCTAGCATATCTGAACTTGAATTCATCGGATATTAAAACAATCCCATCACCAACCTGATTAATATTCTGGTGTCCAAGTTTTTGATAAAAGAATAATGTGAAAAATATTGCTTTATCCTAATTCTCATTTTGCCAAACCTTATAGTTTTTAGTTCTTTTTCTTAGCCATAACTTTTGTGTCTACTACATCATGAGTAATGATAAATAGTAATAGATAACAGCAATTGGATTTATATTATTTATAACTGTTATTTATTTAACAATAGTTATTGTTTATCTGTTATTAAGTTATACTTTTGCATTGTTAAATAAATAACAACAAATACAAGGAGGATAAAATGTCTGATGTAACTGAAATAATAAAAAAACAAATTAACCAATCCGGTAAAAAACGCGAAGTTTTATTACCCATTTTACAATCAATTGTTGAAAGAGATCACTATCTGAGCTCTGAGTCGCTGTTACAGGTTGCGAAGAGTCTTGACATTTCTGCAGCAGATGTATATGGCACTGCTTCTTTTTATTCTTTTTTGGAAACAAATAAGAAATTAGGCAAATATGTTATTCGCGTTTGCAAAACCATTGTCTGTGATATGCAGGGCAAAAGAGAAATAATTGAAGCTATAGAGAATTGCCTAGATATTAGGATAGGAGAAACAACCAGAAATAATAAGTTCTCATTACTTTATACAAACTGTTTGGGGTGGTGTCATAAAGGCCCGGTTATGCTTATTAATAATGAGGTATATACTGAATTAACACCTGATAAAGTAAGAAGAATTATCAATGCATATAAACAAAACAAACAGGAGGAATTATAATGAGTAAGAATTCATTAAAACGATTAGATATCATTTTTGCACCCTATTCTACATCTCCATATAAGTTATTGAGCGAATTGTTAAAAAAAGATAAGGATGCCATTATTCAAGAATTAATTGAATCGGGATTAAAAGGCAGAGGAGGAGCCGGTTTTTTAACCGGACTGAAATGGAAACTCGCAAAAGAAGCCAAGGGCAATGAAAAATATGTGATTTGTAATGCAGATGAAGGAGAACCCGGAACATTTAAAGACAGGGAAATTCTTTCACAAGTTCCAAGAAAAGTTTTTTCGGGGATGGCATTATGTGCTAGTATTATTGGTGCAAATAAAGGAATTATTTATCTACGGGCTGAATACAATTTTTTGAAAAAGGACTTGCAAAAGGAAATTAATATTTTTGAAGCAGAAGCAAAGAAATTAAATCTGGATTTTTCAATCGAAATTTTTTCAGGATCAGGAGCTTATGTTTGTGGTGAAGAAACTGCATTGATAGAGTCTATGGAAGGAAAACGTGGAGAACCAAGGAATAAACCTCCATTTCCGGTTGTAAATGGTTATCTTGGAAAGCCGACTGTTGTAAATAATGTTGAAACATTTGTTTCGGCAAGGATGGTTTGCAGCATTGGGGCAAAGGAATTTAATAAATTCGGGATTCACGGACAAAAAGGATCTAAGTTATTCTCAATTTCAGGTGATACTCCTAAAGGAGGTGTTTATGAATTGGAATTAGGATTGACTGTTCAAGACCTTGTAGATGAATTCGGCGATGGAGATACGAAAGCTGTTCAAGTGGGTGGTGTTTCTGGTTTTTGTGTCCCAAGAAAATCTTTTGCTAAACGCACAATCGGATTTACCGGTAAGTTTACTGGAGATTCATTACCTACAGGCGGCTCTATAATGATCTTTAATAGCTCCCGTTCCATGTATAATGTCCTACATAATTATTTAGATTTTTTCTGTGAAGAATCTTGCGGACAATGCACACCATGCAGAGTTGGAGTACAGCAACTTTTATTAGGTATTGAGGCAATTAAAGCAAATAATAAACCATCTTCCTATTTAAAAACATTGGTAAAATTGGCAGACACTATGCGTGTTTCTTCCAAATGCGGACTTGGACAATCAATTGCCAATTCTTTCCAATCCATAGTCGAAGAATTTACAGAAGAAATTATTTATTAATAAAAAAATTGAAGATATGTTAACCATTAATATAGATAATGTTCCGGTTAAAGTAGAAGAAGGGACAACAATCTTGGAAGCCGCTCAGAAAATTGGTATCGAAATACCAACACTTTGCCATCACGATGATTTGTGCATTGCAGGGAATTGTCGCGTGTGTGTGGTGGAAGAAAAAGGTAAAAATACATTAACCGCTTCTTGTGCTACACCTGTGATCGAAGGTATGAAAATTTTAACCCATTCTGCTAAGGTGCAAACATCCAGAAAGCATATTGTTGAGCTTTTACTGAGTGAACATGACGAAAAATGCACAAAGTGTTATAAAAACGGAAATTGTGAATTACAGGATTTGGCAAGCAAATACACTGTTGGCGATTATTTATTTATGGATTTATGCGAAGGAAAAGAATATAAAATTGATGATTCCTCACCTGCTATTCAATTTGATCCCAGTAAATGTGTGAAATGCCAACGATGTGTACGTACTTGTTCTGAGATTCAAGGTGTAAATGTAATAACTGTAGCAGAAAAAGGAAAAGACATGCACATTCAGACATTTATGGGATTACCATTGAATAATGTCCCTTGTACAAATTGCGGACAATGTGTAAACCATTGTCCCACTGGAGCTCTAACCGAAAGGATGTATTACGATGAAATATGGGAAGCAATGGGTGACGATTCCAAACATGTTATTGTTAATACTGCACCTTCGGTTCGAGTGGCATTGGGAGAAATGTTAGGATATCCTACTGGAACAAGAGTAACAGGAAAAATGGCTGCTGCTTTAAGGCAAATTGGTGCTGATTCTGTATTGGATACCGATTTTACTGCAGATTTAACAATTATTGAGGAAGGACATGAGCTTCTTCAACGTCTAAAAAAAGCTTTAGTAGATAAAGAAGATGTGTCGTTACCCATGATTACATCATGTTCGCCTGGCTGGATAAAGTATATTGAACATATGTTCCCATACCAATTAGCACATCTTTCAACTTGTAAATCACCGCAACAGATGTTTGGGGCTTTGGCAAAAACTTATTATGCCGAAAAAATGCATTTAGATCCAAAGGATATTGTTTCAGTGTCTATTATGCCTTGTTCAGCAAAGAAATTTGAAGCCAATCGACCTGAAATGCATAGCAGCGGATATCAAGATATTGATGCAGGATTGACAACACGTGAATTAGGACACATGATTAAACAGTCAGGTATTAATTTCCTTGATTTGGAGCCGCAACCTTTTGATAGCCTCATGGGTGAATCGTCAGGTGCTGGAGTTATTTTTGGTGCTACTGGCGGTGTTATGGAAGCCGCCTTACGAACTGCTTATGAAGTAGTTACAGGACGACAAGTTCCATTTGATAACCTAGAGATTCTTCCGGTTCGAGGTACAGATGGAATTAAAGAAGCAAGCATCAAAATTGAAGGCAGTTTGCCCGAATGGAATTTCCTCGAAGGAGTGGAATTGAAAGTGGCGGTTTCGCATGGCTTAAAAAATGCCCGAATTATTATGAAACAAATCGAAGCCGGAGAGTCGCCATATCACTTTATTGAAATTATGGCATGTCCAGGTGGGTGTATTGGTGGTGGTGGGCAACCAATACCTACCAATGCAGAAATTCGCAAAAAAAGGATTGAGTCAATTTATGAAGAAGACAGAAATATGACACTTAGGAAATCTCACGAAAATTCTGAAGTTAAGAAAATTTATGATGATTTTTTGAAAGAACCGCTTGGAGAAAAGTCTCATAAATTATTGCACACCAGCTATACAAAACGAAATAAATTTTGATTGTTCTTTATAAATACTGGTTTTCTAGATGCAAATCATAGGACTAACGGAGCAATCCGTTAGCATGTTTGAGCAATGAGATAAAAAAAAGATTTCTAACACAAAAGAATTACTGATGGAGAAGAGAATTGGAAATGCGTTAATTATTGTAAATCAAGCTTCACCATCCATAGCAGATTTAAATACATTTTTATCTGATTATTCCTTTTTAATTCTTAGTCGCCAAGGTGTTTCATTTAAAGATCGAGGGTTAAATATTATTGTAATCATTTTTGAAGGCGAGATAAATCATATTAATACACTAGCTGGCAAAATAGGTCGATTACGAGATATTAAAATTAAAATAGTTTTAATCTAAAAAACTAAGGATGATACTTTCACCTGAAAAATACATGATTCCTGACAAGGCGATGAAGCCTTTTATTGATGAGGATGAAATTAATGATTATTTAAAAAAATGTCATCCCACTAAGGAAAAAGTCAGAGAAATTATTCAAAAGTCATTGGGCAAAAATCGATTATCCCTAGAAGATACAGCTTATCTTTTGAATGCCAATGAGCCTGAAATGATTGAAGAAATAAAACAAGGGGCTCGAGAGTTAAAGAAAAAAATTTACGGAGAAAGAATTGTTTTGTTTGCACCACTTTATGTTGGGAATTATTGTGCCAATAATTGTGCTTATTGTGGTTTTAAAGCGAGTAATAAAACTGTAAAAAGAGAAACTCTTATAGACAAAGATTTAATTGAGGAAGTTGAACAACTTGAAGATAACGGACATAAACGATTGATTCTTGTTTATGGAGAACACCCAAAGTATGACGCTAATTTTATTGCCGAATCTGTTCAAACTGTTTATAAAGTAAAAAAGGGAATGGGTGAAATTCGCCGTGTGAATATTAATGCTGCACCATTTGATATTGAAGGATATAAAATAATCAAAGACGCCGGTATTGGTACTTATCAGGTTTTTCAGGAAACTTATCACAACGAAACTTTTAAGAAAGTTCATCAAAGCGGCAAAAAAAGAGATTATAATTGGCGACTGACAGCATTAGATAGGGCTCAAGAAGCTCTTATTGACGATGTTGGCATTGGCGTTCTGTTTGGCCTTTATAAATGGCGATTTGAGGTGATGGGGCTTCTTCGGCATGTCAATCATTTTGAAGCTGTTTACAATATCGGCCCGCATACAATTTCTTTTCCAAGAATTCAAAATGCATTAGATCTGGATATAGATAAATCCAATTTGATTAGCGATGATGATTTTACAAAATTGGTTGCCATCTTGCGTCTGGCAGTTCCATATACAGGTATGATATTGACTGCTAGAGAGCCTGCAAATATCCGTAATGAGATAATGCAGTTTGGTGTGTCTCAAATTGACGGTGGTACAAATATTCAAATGAAAGGCTATTCCAAAAAAGAAAAGGAACAGCAACTTGATGAAGAGCAATTTGCAATTAATGATGATCGTTCATTAGAGGAGGTTATTCAAGAGCTTCTGGATCAAGGATTTATTCCATCGTTTTGTACAGCTTGTTATAGGTTAGGACGCACCGGAGAGCATTTTATGGAATTTTCGATTCCGGGATTTATTAAACGATACTGCCAGCCAAATGCAATACTAACATTATCCGAATATTTGGAAGATTATGCCTCGCCAATAACCAAAGAAAAAGGCTATTTATTGATAGATGAAAAACTCAAGGAAATGGAGGAAATCAGTTTAAAAAAACTTTTGATTGAAAAACTAAAACTGATTAAAGAAAACGAAAGAGATTTATATTTCTAATTCGCTAATTTATTTTAAAACCATGTCAAAAGGAAGAGATCAAAAGCCACACATTGGAATTTTCGGCAAGAGAAATACTGGTAAAAGCTCATTCATAAATACTATTATTAATCAGGATGTTGCTATTGTTTCAAGTAAATCAGGCACTACCACAGATCCAGTAAAAAAATCAATTGAGATTTTCGGTGTAGGACCTGCCATTATTATCGATACTGCAGGTATTGACGATAAAGGCGAATTAGGATTAAAAAGGATTGCTAAAACCAAGAAGATTGTCAAAATTATTGACCTTGCTATTTTGCTTATCGCTCAAAATAGTATTAATGAATATGAGATAAATCTGATCAAAGAATTTGATGAATATTCTGTTCCATATTTTATTATTCATAATAAATCTGATTTGGAGAAGATTAATAAGGAAACGAGAAAAGAAATTCTGAAAATCGCCCAAACTGATATTGTCGATTTTAGTACTATAATTCCCACTAACTTAAATAAGATAATTAATCTTATAAAGAAAAACAATCCACCAAATATTTATAAAAAAACCTCTTTATTAAATAACTTGGTTTCAAAAGGTGACATTATTATGCTAGTAATGCCTATTGATAAAGAAACTCCAGAGGGGAGACTTATCTTGCCTGAAGTGATGGCTATCAGAGATGTTCTTGATAATGACTGTAGCGCAATTGTATTAAAAGATAACGAAATTGAATCATTTTTAAATAAAACCCATATAAAACTAGATTTAGTTATTACTGACAGTCAGGTATTTGAAAGTGTTAATAAGCTTATTCCTTTGGATATTCCACTAACAAGTTTCAGTATTTTATTGGCCTATTATAAAGGTGATTTCCAAAATTTCCTAAGAGGAACACCTAAATTATCTGATTTAAAAGAGAATGATAAAATATTGATTTTAGAATCTTGTGCTCATCAGATTGAATGCGGAGATATAGGAAGAGAAAAACTACCGTACTGGCTCAGTAAATTTACAGACAAAAAACTTTATTTTGACATTGTTTCCGGCTTAAATGACTTACCCCGAAATATTCATGATTATGCAATTGTAATTCAATGTGGTGGTTGTGTTCTTACGAATAAGCAAATTATTAACAGGCTAAAACCTGCTATTGAAGCAGGCATACCAGTTTCAAATTATGGTATGACAATTTCCTATATTCATGGATTATACCAGCGTGCAATAACTCCGTTTATCTTTAAAAAATAGTTTTAATCAGCCATAAATTGGAGTCATAGTGTAATAAGGATGTTAGATAATTGTTGGCTTCACGTTCAATCTTTCCTTATCAATCCAATAAGTTCATTCTTGTTCAGTCTATCGGCTGATATTTTAATGATAATAATTCCGGTTTGAGAAATTATTAAAATGATAGAGGTAAAACTCAATGAATAATCAAAAGTCATACCTTTGGTTCTTTATATGTAAGACATAAAACACGAGCGTAATTAGCACTTTCCTAATTCATCTAATCAGTGGATTTCTGTAACCCTTCGCCCCTTTTAAACGTCATATGCATCAGAGATTAAAAGGAAGAATACCCTATTTTTTAAACGCTTAAAAATCAGTATACTTAACGCTTACGATAGAATACATGAAGATCGAAATTAACAATTTAAGTCAGGTTTATAGCAACGGCAAGAAAGCTCTTTCTGATATAAATCTGGAAATTGGCAGTGGAATGTTTGGGTTATTAGGGCCAAATGGCGCAGGGAAATCTAGTTTGATGCGCATACTTGTAACTATGCTTTTGCCAAGCGCAGGAAGTGTAAAAATAGATAATTTCGATCTGATTAAAAATAGAAAGGAAATTCGGCAAATGTTAGGCTATCTACCTCAAGACTTCCGCTTTTTCACCAAACTTAAAACCTGGGAATTCTTAGACTATGCTGCTGGACTTTCCGGACTGAATCAGAAAAAAGTACGATCAGCCAAAGTTGATGAATGGCTGGAAAAAGTTGGCTTATTTGATTTCCGCGATCGTGATGCAAACAATCTTTCAGGCGGTATGAAAAGACGACTTGGTATTGCTCAAGCTTTAATTGGAGATCCGAAAATTATCGTCGTCGATGAACCAACTACAGGCCTCGATCCTGAAGAACGTATCCGATTTCGTAATATTTTATCCGAACTGAGTCAGAAAGATGTCATTATCGTTTTATCAACACATATTGTTGGCGATATTTCGAGTGGCTGTAATAATCTGGCCTTATTGAACAACGGATTTGTTGAGTTTACAGGTTCTCCAGAAGAGCTTATTGCTAAAACAAAAGGACATGTTTGGCAAGTAACAGCCTCTGGATACGAATACGATATGCTGAAAGAAAAATACGCAGTCATTTCAACTATTCCGACAGAGGATGGATGGGAAGTTCAATTGGTTGGCGACAATATTGAAGCCAGCAATGCCATTGAGATCGAACCAAACCTTGAACATGCCTATGTCTATTATATGGAACATTTAACAAATCACAAGTAAAATTAGCACATTAAATACAAGCCAGAGATGCTCTCAATAAAAAAAATAAATACGATTGCTCGCTTTGAGATGAAGACCCTGCTCCGCTCCTGGTTCTTTCGGATTTTTGCAGGGCTTTCCATTGTCTTTTTAGGTATTTTTAATGCAGCTATTTTTGTCGAATCCAGCGGTGCACCATGGTTGTATAGAGCATTACCGGGAAATATCGCTTATGTAAATCTTCTAATCTTAAATCTTGGTCAAGCCATAGTGGCTGTATTTTTAGCTTCGGAATTTTTGAAGCAAGATCGCAAAAACGATACCGTTGAAGTTATTTATGCACGCTCAATGACAAATGCAGAATATATCATTGGGAAATCAATAGGCATCCTTTATGTTTTTATAATTCTCAACCTTATCCTTTTATTGGTGGGAATCGGGTTTTCTTTTCTCGCAAGTGATTCTTCCCTTGGATTAGGTCAGCTCTTTTTATACCCTCTACTCATTAGTTTGCCAACACTTGTTTTTATTCTGGGATTGTCCTTCAGCATGATGATACTTTTTAAAAATCAAGCCATTACATTTATTATTCTGCTCGGTTATATTGCATTAACCATCTTCTATTTAAATAATAAACTGTATCATTTATTCGATTTTATAGCCTATACAGTACCCATGATGAATTCCGAAATTGCTGGTTTTGGAAACCTAAATGAAATCGTGATTCACAGAAGCATCTATTTCTTTCTTGGCCTGGGATTGATCTTCATTACCATATTCAAGATTAATCGCTTGCCTCAATCAAAAAAACTAACATCACTTCCTCTTATTATAGGTATCATTTTCCTTGCATTCGGTGGGGTATTGATTAACAAATATATCAGCTTAAAAGAAGATACCATTGAGCTCAAGCAAGAAATGATTGCCCTGAACAATCAATATGCTTTCAAAACCAAAGTGGATGTTATAGAAAACACTATCGTTTTAAACCACAAAGGAGAAAGCATCCAGATGCAGTCCGATTTAATTATACAGAATAATTCCGGGACCATCATCGATACTTTAATTTTCAATCTGAATCCCTTGTTAAAAATAAGAGCTGTAAAGCTCGATGATCAAGCGATTGATTTTGTACGAGACTTGCATCTTATTCGTTTAATTCTTCCAAATGCCATTTCCGAACTATCCACTCATGAACTAAGTTTCGACTACGAAGGAGGTATTGATGAACGCACGCATTTTCTTGATTTAGATCCCGAAGAATTTAAAAACGATTTTAATATTGAAATCTTTAGAGTCCGTAAACGCTTTGCCTATCTAAACGAAGACTTTGTATGCTTAACTAGGGAATCCCTATGGTATCCAACGGCAGGTGTAAGCTATACAACTGTTAGGCCCGCTTACTACGCCCCGGATTTTACAAATTTTAATCTTAAGGTAATTACAAGCGACAATCTGGTGGCTATTTCACAAGGCGCCCAGAGTTCTGATGCAGCAGGCGAATTTACTTTTGAACCTGAATTTCCATTAACGCAACTTAGTTTGTTAATTGGCGATTATCAGAAATACAGCCTAACAGTAGACTCCATCGAATATGGAATTTATGCCATTAAGGGAAATGAATTCTTTACACAGCACTTCACGGATATTTCAGATAGCCTACCGGGGATGATTCGCGATTTGAAGAATGAATACGAAACAGCCATTGGCCTGACCTACCCGTTTAAACGCTTGTTTATGGCAGAAGTTCCAGTACACTTTGCTTTGGATAAACACATATATTCCATTGCCAGCGACGCGGTACAGCCCGAAATCATTTTTTACCCTGAAAAAGGAGTTACCCTAGAAGAAACTGATTTTAGAAGTCGTAAAATCCGATTCGAAAGACGTATGGAAAGGGATAATGAAGAAGTAACACCACAAGATATTCAAGAGAGAATTTTCAAGCGATTTGTCCGAGGTAATTATATGGCAAATCATCAGGAATGGTACCAGTATGAAGAAATAATGGATCGAAATTCCTTCACTATATTTCCTAATTATTACAATTTTATTAGCCAATTGAGAAGTGAAAAATGGCCTATGCTGGATCTTTCTCTAGGTATTTATCTTAAAGAACGGAATTCTAATGTTGTGTCTAGTTATCGCTGGTTCTTTACCGATATCAATAAAGGAGAGCGTATTAATTTAGAGCTGAAAGATGCTTCACTTCAGGAATTGCTTATTTCCGGATTAGAAATACGTGACAAAACGCTTGATTTTGATGAACAAATTAGCCTAAACGATATCATACAAGCAAAAGGAGATCATTTATTTAGTTTATTCAGAGCCCGATACGGAACAGCTGAATTCAATGCCGTCTTAAATCAATTTGTTGAGAATCATCAGCATCAAAGCTATTCTTTTGAAGATTTAAATGAAGTGTTCGAAAAACAATTCAAGAGTAATATCACAACTGAAATAGCAGATTGGTATGAAACAAAAAAATTACCTGGCTTTTTAATTAAGGATATTGAATCTTTTAAAGTGATGGATGGAGATTATACCAAATATCAAGTTACTTTTAAAATTGCCAATCCAGAACCTGTTGATGGCCTCATTACTTTCATTGCGGATATGGAAAACCAAGAAACTAGAAATGAAGACAATCAAGTGCTTCCGGATTTCACACAAAAAATTCATATTCCTGCAGGAAAAGCTATTGAGTTTGGTTATATATTCAATAATGAGCCCACTCGGATTAATTTCTTTACACACATTTCCGAGAACCTTCCTAATAATCTGATTTACGACTTAGAGGGTAGTGATGATATTCGTAAAGGAAAAGGTTTTGAAGGTAAAAGATCAACTGAATTCTTTGCAAATTTAGATGAGCCAAATGCTATTATCGTTGACAATGAGGATGAAGGATTCACCTATTTTGAGGATTTAAATCTCAGCTATTTAAAATCTTTAGTTGACAAGAGCAGAAAAGAAGGCTATAAATACCAGGGAATTCGCTGGTGGAGTCCGCCATCAAGATGGACCGCAGTAGTTCGATCTGGATATTACGGTAAATATGTTAGATCTGCTTTGTACACTGCATCAGGAGAAGGTAATAGAACGGCGACCTGGAATGCTGAAATAACAGAACCAGCTTATTACGATATCTATTGCCACATCGAAAAGATAAATGTTAGTTTTAGGAGAAATGGTAGAAGCAGAAACAACAATGCAAGTTTCAATTTTAGAATACATCACGAAGATGGCATTGAAGACATTACATTACTTGATAAAGATGTAGAAAGTGGATGGAATTATATGGGGACTTTCTTCATTACACCCGAAACATCAATTGTTGATATGACCAATAAATCAAAAGGCATGATGATTTCTGCCGACGCTATTAAATGGATAAAGAATTAAACGATAACAATATAAATAATACACAATGAAATTCACAAAACTGCTCTTCATCACCTGCTTGATTGCTGGCCTAAGTGCTCCAGGCTTTTCGCAACAAAAAGTAACTTTGGAAGAAGCTTTGGATATTGCTTTTGAAAACAGTCCGGATATTAAACGTTCCAGATTGAATATGGAGCAAAATAAAGAGCTTTTGAATGCGCAACTTGCTTCTTTAAAATCGAGATTTGCCTTTGATATTACACCTTTCTCTTATGTAAATCAGGATTCTTACGATGAGCTTAGGTCAGCATGGTATTCAAGCGAATCGATGAAATCATCAGGGCAATTATCTGTTTCACAACCCATTAAAATTTTTGATGGTACTTTGTCGCTCATCAATCGATTTGAATATTATGATAATGTTTCAGGGACGGGTGGAATTGAAATTGCAGATAAAGGCTTTAGTAATAATTTGTATTTGCAGTATGTTCAACCCCTCTTTGTCTACAATCAAACAAAGATGAACTTGGAGCGCAATCAACTTAATCTAGAGAATGCGACGTTAGCATATTCCATCGAAATGTTGAATATGGAAAAATATGTTTCTCAAGCATTTTACGATATTTATCAAAAACAAATGTCCTTACAAATTGCGATTGAAGACTTTGAAAATCAAAAAGTAAGCAGAAGTATTGTGGAAAGTAAAGTTGAAGGTGATCTATTGGCCAGAGAAGAATTATTTCAGGCAGAATTAAATTATGCAACATCGAGCTCAAATCTTGAAGACCAGAAAGTAGCGCTTGAAAACTCTAAAGATGATTTTAAAAGGTTATTAGGAATTTCACTTAATGAAGAAATAGAAGTGATTGCTGATATCCAATACAAAGAAGTCCCTGTCAATCTTGACCAGGCAGTTGAGAACGGATTAAAACAAAGATTGGAACTTCAACAAAAAGAAATCAGCATTACTTATGCTCAGTTCGATTTAATTCAAACTAGCGCGAATAATAAATTTAGAGGCGATGTAAGCTTATCGATGGGAATGATGGGAAATGATCCCGTTTTAACCGATGTTTATGATAAACCCACCAAAAGCCCTCAGGCAAATATTACTTTCTCTATCCCACTTTTTGATTGGGGCGCACGCAAAGCAAGAATTAAAGCAGCGGAGCTTTCCTTAGAATCTACCAAAATTGATCTGAAAGATCTTGAAAATGATATCATCATCAATATTCGAAAAGTATATCGCAATCTGAATAATTTAATTCGTCAGATTGGAATAGCCGATCAAAATGTAAGGAACGCAGAAATGACCTACGATATCAATTTAGAACGCTTTCGAAATGGTGATTTAACAAGTATAGATTTGGAGCGTTTCCAAAATCAGTTATCCGAAAAGAAAATGAACAGAGCCAATGCTTTAATCAATTATAAATTGGAATTATTGAACCTTAAAATTCAATCGCTTTGGGATTTTGAAAATAACCGTTCTTTTATTTCACAAGAGTTACAAAGTAATATGAGCAGTCCAATCAATGAAGATAATTAAGCTGACAGTTTTATTAATTAGAGCAAATCGATAAAAGAAAATATCATGAAATACACACTTTATAAATTTAATACCATGAAACGATTTTTCGTATTTTTAGTAGCCATCCTGGTATTCAGTTCTTGCAATGATGATGAGCGAGATTTGAATAAAGACATCTCAATACCAGTCTCTGTGCTTGAAATTAAACCGCAATCTATTGAAAAATATATTAGCACAACAGGCACCGTGAAACCGCTAAAGGAAACCACTTTAAAAACAGAAATCAGCGGTATATATAATTTACAAATCAATCCCGCAACCGGAAAAAAATATGCATTGGGTGATAAAGTGAAAGAAAATGATGTGGTTCTGTTAGTTGAAAATAAAGAATACCTAAACAACATCAAACATAACTCCCTAAAACTGAGTTTAGATATCAGCAAACAAGTTTACGAAAAACAAAAATCACTTTTCGAAAAAGGCGGAGTAACTCAAAAAGATGTGAAAGACTCCGAAATCGCCTATATCAATGCTCAAAATAATTTAGACAATGCACTTATTCAGCTGGAGAAAATGGCAGTTGTAGCACCATTTACCGGTGTAATTGTTGAGCTACCCTATTATACACCAAAAACCCAAATCGCAACTGGTCAAGACGTTATTAAAATAATGGATTACAGCGAATTATTTATGGAAGTCAACCTGGCTGGCAAAAACTTTAAAACAATTAATACAGGGCAGGAAGTAAGAATAATGAATTACACTTTACCAGACGATACCCTAAAGGGAATAATCGCCCAAATCTCGCCTTCCTTCGACCCGGAAACACTTTCATTCAAAGCCGTTTTAAACATAAGCAATAAAGATTTGATCCTATTGCCGGGCATGTTTACCAAGAGCGAAATCATAATTTCTAAAGCTGAAAATACGATTGTCATCCCAAAGGAATACATCTTATCAAAACAAAAAGGAAATACTGTTTTTGTCATTAACAAAGGACTTGCCGAAGAACGCATTATTACTTTCGGTTTGGAAAATCCTGATAATGTTCAAGTCATTAGTGGCTTGAGCGAAAACGACCGTTTGGTTATCAAAGGATTTGAAACCCTTCGTGATCGCTCTAAAGTTAAAATTGTAAAATAAACGGAACAAGAAATACTATGCACTCAAGTTTCATGTCACCTATTTATTAAAAATTAATTTTACATGAAGAAGATAACTCAATTTTCTGTCAATTATCCGGTAACGGTCTCCATGATGGTACTAGCGATTCTTTTGCTTGGCTATATTTCATTCAGCAAGCTAAGCGTCAATTTGTTGCCCGAGATGAATGCCCCCCGAATTTTTGTTGAGATCAATGCTGGCGAACAACCACCTGAAGAAATCGAGAAACAGTATATAGAAAGTATAGAATCCCAGGCTATCCGACAAAAAGGCGTTATTCAGGTCTCTTCTGTTTGTATGGTTGGATCGGCACGTGTGACCGTTGAATACAGTTGGGGAACGGATATGGACGAAGCCTTTTTAGACTTGCAAAAAGCAATGACTACCTACAGTCAAATGTCTACTATCGATGAATTTACCATCACCCAACACGATCCGAATGCTTCTCCCATAATGACAATTGGGATGTTGAATCCCACCATTAGCGATATGGATGAACTCCGTAAAGTTGGAGAAAACTACATCCGAAATGAGTTAATCCGACTGGAAGGAATTGCTGAAGTAAACCTGACTGGAACCGAAGAAAAAGAAGTTTTAATCGAAACCGAAGCTTACCTTTTGGATGCTCATGGATTAAGTGTAAATCAAGTAGTAAGCCAGATTCAAAATATGAACCGTAGTGTTAGTGGCGGTACTGTTGTTGAGATGGGGAAAAAATACATTATTAAAGGGAGTAGTTTGGTTGAAGACCTTGATGCTCTTAAAAATATCATCGTCAGCTATAAAGCTCCTACAGCTTCTTCATCACAATCAGAAAATCAACAAGCTACCGTTGCAGACAAAGTACCGGTCTATCTAAAAGATATTGCTAAAGTCAGTTTTGTAAATAAAGACCCAAAAAATATCGTCCGTATCAACGGACAACGCTGTGTTGGATTATCCATATTTAAAGAAACAGGTTTCAATACGGTAACTGCCGTAAAAAATCTTAATGAAGCATTAATTGGAATAAGTAAAGCTTTGCCAGGATATCAATTTATCACGGTGCAAAATCAGGGCGATTTTATTCAAAAATCAATTGATGAAGTCGAAGAAACTGCCTTAATCGGGATACTAATCGCGGTGTTTGTACTCTTTATTTTCTTGAGGAGAATAAAAGTTACACTAATCATCGCCTTTGCAATTCCTATATCTGTTATTGCCACATTTAACCTGATGTATTTTAATGGACTAAGCCTAAATATCATGACCTTGGGAGGTTTAGCCTTGGGGGCCGGAATGCTGGTGGACAATGCCATCGTAGTGATGGAGAATATCTTCCGAAATATGGAACAAGGCATGTCGGTAAAAGAAGCAGCTATATCCGGGACAGCAGAAGTTGCCGGTGCGATTACGGCTTCTACCTTAACCACCATTGTCGTATTTCTTCCTATCGTTTATCTTCATGGTGCTTCGGGAGCTTTATTTAAAGATCAGGCCTGGACCGTGGCTTTCTCTTTGCTCGCTTCACTATTTGTAGCCATTTTAGTAATTCCTATGCTTTTCAATTGGGCCTATCGAAAAAAAGCAAGCAAGCCAAACGAAATCAAATCCATTCGCATTGGGTGGTATGGCAAACTCCTGGCAAAAATTATTGAACAAAGAGTTCTTGTAATTATAGTGGCCCTTCTCATGATAGGAGGAACTTATGCAATACTGCCCTTTGTTGGAAGCGAGTATCTGCCAAAAAGCGGGACTGGAGAATTCAGTATCGAGATAAAATTAAAAGAAGGAACACAGCTACAACGAACAGTTTCCACCACTGCTTCCATCGAATATCTTATTACAGAAGCTTTGGGAGAGAACATCGATTTAGTGTTTAGCCAAATTGGTCCAACCGATGGTACTGCTACAGATAAGTCTGTTTTCCAGAACGAAAATACAGCAAGCATAAAAGTTCGTTTGGTAAAGGATGCAATCGAGCAATCGGAAACAATTATCACGAGTCTATCAAGCTTACTTGAAAATATTCCGGATGCAGAAATTCAAATCATACGCGATGAAACAGCCATTCAATCAACAATGGGAACCAATGAAGCTCCTTTATTGGTCGAAGTTAAAGGAGATGATCTTGATATACTCGAGGAAATTTCAAATAATATAAAAAATCAATTGGCCAATATTCCCGAATTGCAGAATCTGGAAACTTCTATTGAAGAAGGTGCTCCCGAAATTGACGTTGTTATCGACCGACAAAATGCTGCCATGCATAATCTGACTGTAGATAATATTAGCGGACAATTGAAAGATTTGCTCATGGGCAAAAATGCTGGAAAATATGAACAATCGGGTGAAATGAATGATATCACACTACGTTTGCCAGAGTTAACTTTATACGATTTTAACAATATCCAGCTTCGTAGTGGCTCCAACTATGTGCCGCTTTATGAGCTTGCACATATTGAAGAATCTGTATCTCCAAAGCAATTGCACCGTAGAAATCAAAATAGAATCAGCAAAATCAGCGCGGATATCTCACAAGATATTGCTTTTGATCAGGCAATTGCAAAAGTTGATGCCATCATTGGGGCTATGGATATTCCACAAGGATATCAGGTAGATGTGATTGGCGAAGAGCAAAAAAGGCAAGAAGCAATGTCTAACTTAGGCTTTGCATTAATTTTATCCATAGTACTGGTTTATATGGTCATGGCATCTCAATTCGAATCCCTGATTCATCCATTTACGATTTTATTAACGATACCATTGGCAGGCGTGGGTGCCATTTGGGCTTTCTTCCTTCTGGGTCAGTCATTAAATATTATGGCCTTTATCGGGATAATCATGTTAGCCGGAATTGCAGTAAACGATTCCATTATTTTGGTGGATGCCATCAATAAATTCAAAGCAAAAGGCTTATCGCTAAAAGACGCCATAATCAATGCAGGAGAAAATCGAATTCGTCCAATTTTTATGACTAGTGTTACTACAATTCTTGCACTATTACCACTAACAATTGGTTTTGGAGATAGCGTGGCTTTACGTTCACCTATGGCGATAGCAGTTATTGGAGGATTAATAACTTCTACCCTGCTCACCCTGGTGGTTATTCCTTCTGTGTATTATGTATTTGAATCAACAAAGGACCGGTTCACAAAAATTGATTTATAAAGATGTTTACATCTGTTATCTAAAGTCTAGAAAATGAACTTTATCATAAAAAGAAAAACCCTAATTCTCATGGTCTTCACAGCATTGACCATGTTGGGGTATTTTTCCTATAAGCAGCTGGATGTGGAGTTGTACCCGAACGCAACCCTACCGATGTTGTTTGTGCAAGTAAATACCGGTCTCGAGGTTGATCCGCGCTATATGGAAAGCCAGGCAATCATCCCACTGGAAGGAGCCATTGGGGGATTGGAAGGCGTTGAAAAAATTGAATCCACTGCAGGACAACAAAGCGGCAATATCCGTATCAGTTTCAGGCAGTCTACCAATATCAAATATGCCTATCTAAAATTGGTAGAGAAGATTGATGAAACCAAAAAGAATATCCCTGAAGAATTTATTGTCAATGTTTTCAAATTCGATTTGGAGACTTTGAACAATATGTTTATGAGTCTTCAGGTTCGAGGCAGTGGTGGCGTTGATCGGGTTCGTCAGGTAGTGGAAAAAGAAATCATCAATAAACTGAAGAATATTGAAGGGGTTGCCAATGCTGAAGTATTTGGGGGTCGCGACAAATCCATCGAAATTACACTTAAAGAAGACGTTTGTGAAGCCTACGACATCAGTCCCGCAGATGTTCGTACAGCTTTAAATAGTAATAGCAGAGCCAGGGTCTTTACCGGGAAAGTCACAAAAAACAATCAATTGCATTTCGTAAATGTGGTTTCTGAATTTGATGATATCACCGACATCTATGAATTGATTATTAAAGAACAAGGATCCATCCGATTAAAAGATATTGCTGAAATTAATTTTGGAGTTATCGAAGAAGATTCCTACAGTAGGGTTAACGGAATGGATGCTGTTACGATACAGCTTACACGAGATGCTCAATCAAATATCATCGATTTAGCCGATGATGTAAAAGAACAGATTGCAGTACTAAATAAAGCTTTGGCCGACAAAGATGTTGAATTGGTTATTCAAACCAATACGGCCGAAACCATGGAAAACAATATCGATCTTATCATGCAATTGGCGATGGTTGGAGGAATATTAGCTATTTTTATTTTGTGGATTTTTCTGCGGAACATCCGATTGGTTACTGCTATTGCGCTGGCTATACCTATCTCCGTTTTTACTGCATTTAACTTCTTTTACGCAGCAGAAATCAGCCTGAATAGTTTAACGCTTTTAGGCATGGCTTTAGCCATTGGAATGCTCCTTGACAATAGTGTTGTGGTACTGGAAAACATCTACAGGCTGGCTGCTAAAAAAATGCATCCTGATCAAGCGGTAATTCAAGGAACAAAGGAAGTTTGGCGTTCGATATTCGCTGCTACTTTGACCACAATTATGGTCTTTTTACCCTTCGTATTCTCAACCAATTTCTTTGTTGGAATATTAGGAAAAAACATTGGCGTTTCTATTATTTCGACTTTAGTAGTATCCTTGGCCGTCGCCTTATTTTTGGTGCCTATGGTTACTCACTTTTTCCTTGTCCTGAAAAAAGATACAAAACCAGTCTGCTTTGAAAATATTGATCATCATAACCGTCTCATTCAGATCTATTTTGTCTTTTTAAAAACTTGCATGCGTAATCCTGGGAAAACGGTAATGGGAGCTCTGGGTTTATTCTTTGTCACCTTATTATTAAGTATTTCATTGAGTGCAGTGAGTAATCAGGAAGCAGAGCTTAGAGATTTAACCCTTTATGCCACCTTACCTAGTGGTACTACCCTTGAAAATACTGATTTAATCATTCGCGAAGCAGAGAAAAAAATTATTGAAATAGAAGAAAAAGAGAATGTTGTAAGTCAGGTTTATGAAGGAGAAGCCATATTAACTATCAAGCTTTTAAAAGACTATAAGGGGATTCGGAATTCTTCTATTCCTTCCATTAAAAATGAAATCCTTGAGAAAATAGACGATTTACCTCTAGCCGATTTTAGCTGGGACCCTCCTACTTCTGGTGGTCGGTTTGGAAATGGTGGCTTCGATGAAGCAGATGACTTTGGAAGCATTCTTGGAATAGGCTCCCAAAACGAAAGTATCATTATTAAAGGACAAGATTTTGATCAGATGCTAAATCTGGCCAATGATGTTAAATACTATATTGAGCAATTATCATCGATCAATCGCATCAATATCCGAATTCCAAACAAGAGACCGGAGCTTCAGCTTAACATGGATAAGCAATTATTAGCTGCCTATGATATTCCTTTAGCTAATGTAATGTCGGAATTAAATTCCTTCCAGCATGAGTTCTCCACCGGTGTTACCTTTAAACAAGGAACGGAAGATTATGATATCCGCATCAAAACCATTGGTAATGATAAACAAGAAGAACGAAATGTTGACGATCTTCGAAAACTGGATATACGCGGAACTCAGGGCACCTCTTTTGAGATGCAAGATATTAGTCGTTTTAATTTTACACAAGGGCTGTCCACTATCCGCCGAAGCAATCAAGAAAAACAACTTACGCTATCCTATTCTTTTTTATCTGAAATTTCGGATGACAATGATTTGTTAGAAGCGGCTCGTTTAGAGATTGATGAAACCATTGAAAAGATAAAACTACCTTCAAATATGGCCATCGAAGTTGAGCATGAAGATAATCAATTGGCGGAATTTGGCTTCTTACTCTTTATGGCTTTTGTTTTGATTTATATGATACTCGCATCAGTTTTTGAATCCTTTACAATTCCAGTGGTGATGATGTTTTCCATTCCTTTGGCAGCAATCGGTTCATTGGTATTATTGGTCTTAACGGGCACATCCTTAATGAATGCAAATGTGCTGACAGGCTTCCTCATTTTGCTTGGAATTGTGGTGAATAACGGGATTATTATGATCGATTATGCACGTGTACTCCAAAAACGCGGATATACCGAGACCCGGTCATTGATGATGGCAGGACTGGCTCGCGTTAGGCCGATATTAATTACGGCAATTACCACCATTATTGCCTTGATTCCTTTAGCTCTCGGCAAAGCCGAATATGTAACTCAAATCGGTGTGCCGTTTGCAATTACAGTTATCGGCGGACTAACAATCAGCACCATACTGACTCTGGTTTTTATTCCAACTTTATATTCTGGATTACAAAGCTCACTAGCATGGATAAAAGGATTATCAATCCCTAATAAGCTGATCCTGAGCGTACTTTATATAGGATTTGGCTACCTCATCTATACCGAAGTCGATTCAATAATCTGGCAACTCATCGACTATTTGGTATTGCTTATCGGTGTTCCGGTTACTATATATTTTATACAAACCAGTTTGCGTCAGGCTTCAGAAAAGCTAATCGGAGAAGATGAAGATTTGGTTATTAATATTCGGAATCTGGTTAAGATTTACGATTGGGACAGTCAATTTACACGAGAATGGAAATCAGGTATTAATATCAGAAAACGACTTGGTATAGTTCACGAAGTCAAGTCTATCAATGATTTTGAGCAAGTCTTATGGCAACTTCCGTTAATCGCCTTTGGCATCTATTTCATCTATTTTCATTTAGAAAGCGGATTGTGGTCTTTTCTCTTACCGGTATTCCTTTATATAATTATTATAAGCATTTTAACGCCATTCAAGCACTATGCGCAGCATCTTAAAGATTTGGAAAAACGAAAGCTCATCAGGCTCTTGTTTATGTTCACTTACAAAATGCTTTTCTGGGGATTTCCTGCTTTTGCACTCTATCTATTCAATGCAAAATACGATTTGATTGGATTAATCATTCCGATGGGATTCCTTTGGTATTTGGCTATTTTAATTAAGGTTACATCGGATAAAATTTATAAAGAAAAAGTAAATGTCAATCGCTTAAAAGGAAAGTTTAAAGGCATCCGAAAGGCGTTTTATCGCTTTGTAAAAATCATCCCCATTATTGGAAAAAAGAAAGTCCCCTTTAAAGCTGTTAAAGGAGTTTCCTTTACCATAGAAAAAGGAATGTTTGGCTTGCTAGGTCCAAATGGTGCTGGTAAATCTACACTTATGCGCATTGTCTGTGGAATATTGGAACAAAGTTATGGTCAGATTACCATCAATGGAATCGATGTTTCAGAAAAACGAGAAGAGCTGCAAGGTTTGATCGGTTACCTCCCTCAGGAATTTGGCATGTATGAAAATATGAAAGCCATCGATTTCTTGCATTATATGGGTATTCTGAAAAAGCTTTATAATGAAGAAGAACGTTCAAAAAGGATTGATTATGTGCTAAAATCGGTACATATGTTCGACAATCGGAACGAAAAGATAGGCTCCTTTTCAGGGGGAATGAAACAACGTATTGGGATTGCCCAGATTCTACTGAATCTTCCTCGAATCCTTGTTGTAGATGAACCAACTGCCGGATTAGATCCAAGAGAGAGAATCCGTTTCCGTAATTTATTGGTGGAACTAAGCAAGGAAAGAATTGTCATCTTCTCCACACATATTATCGAAGATGTTGCCTCTTCTTGTAATCGTGTGGCAGTCATTAAAGAAGGCGAACTAAAATATTTAGGTGCTCCTATTCATATGGCCGGTAAAGCCGATGGCAAAGTTTGGATGATGACTATTCCAGCTGATGAATTTGATGATATAAAAGACAATCTAAAGATAATTCATCACATGCGCGATGGCGATCAGATTCGCATAAGATGTTTAGCTGATGAGGCTCCATCAGCGGATGCGAAATCTGTAAAAGCCAATCTTGAAGATGCCTATTTAAGTTTATTAAACACAAATAAAAGGGGCTTGTAGATATGAAACTTGAAAAACTACATTTGGTAAAAGATGCTTTGATTTACAATCTAAAAATTGTTTTCGGAAGTAAGTTTATTTACTTCTTAATCGCAGCTGTGGCCTTTTATTTAATGATTATAGGCATTATGTTATTTGATGATGATGCTGTCCAGGAATTTGAGATCTACAATACCATCCTGTTCCCTGGAATATTAGTCATCTTTTATCCGGTGATTTTCAGCATCCAAAATGATAAAGATGCCAGGATGCTCGAAATAATATTTGGGGTTCCAAACTACCGTTATAAAGTCTATCTTCTCCGCTTTGCCATCAGCTTATTACTCTTGTTTGTAATTTTGCTTTTAATGAGTTGGTTCGCCGTTTTCGCCTTGGTTAAAGTTCACGTTTTTTACTTGAGCTATCAATTGATGTATCCCCTGCTATTTATTGCCGGTGTGGCCTTTTTCTTTTCCACATGGGTAAAGAATGCCAATGCCACAGCAGTAATTATGGTCATTATTGGACTGTTCTTTTTTATACTTGCTGAACCTCTGGAATATAGCAAATGGAATATCTTCTTAAATCCATTGAATACACCGTCTAATTTAAGTCATACCGTTTGGCAGAATGTGATTAATCAAAACCGATTGATGCTTATTATCGTTTCAGTTATCGCCATTTTAGGCAGTATGGTTAATTTGCAGAGGCGAGAGAAGTTTGTTTAAGAAGGTTTTTCCTCTAGATGATATCTGTAACTTACCTCTCATTGTAAAAAAGAGCATTGTGCAAAATAAGTATCTTTGTAAAAAGGTAAAAAAATGAAAAACTTAACAGATTCAAATATTGACAGGCAAAATATTCTAAATAACCGTTTTGCACTTGAAAAAATTCAAGAATATGTAGGTTTATCAGGAATGTTATTTGAGGAAGAATATAAATTTACCATTCAAATGGTAGCGGCTTTTATGGGGTTGATGAAAGAACTATTAAAAGATATCTTGAGAATTATAACCACGAATTAAAACACAATGGATATATTTTAAGTAAGGGTAAACAATTAAAAGACTTAAAGTTGCAATTTGGTCATGTCATAAATGTCCCGAGCAAAACCACCCAACTTGGACTTTTTAATTTTCGAGCTTTTTTGAATTTAGGAATGCTTTTAGCTGAAAGTGATAATGCCAAGTTATTACGCTCTAAAATGCTAGATATTGTTATTGAAACAATTAATGACCGAACAGGTGGAGGTACAAAGTATATAAACCGGAAAGATTCAGACTATTTACCAACAGCTATACGTGAAAGCAAGTATCGTAAAGAATTTACCTCTACATTAAGCAGATATGTAGATATGGGAAATTATAAGTATTCTTTATATACTGATAAAATTTACCAAAGCATATTTATAGAAAATGCCCAAGAGTACAAACAAATACTAAAACTTGAAGCTAAAGAGAATGCACGTGATACAATGTATGCTGAGATTTTAAATCTAGTTGCTTCATTTGAAACAGGAATAGCATACGAAATAGAAAAATGCTATAAGAAAGTTGGTCGCAAATTACAACCACACCAGATAGATGAGATTTTTATATATTTTTCGGAACATCCACTTCAACGTCCACATATTGAAGATGCACGAATTAAAATGGCTTCAAGAGATTTGCATTTTAGAGATGCATTCCATAAAAAACTTGAAGAATATATACATTCAATATCACCTGCCGATTTTGAAAGATTCCTTGGAGAACAAAGTGTGAATTTCGAAAAACAACTGGAAGAGGCTAAAGATGTTTTTAAAAGGTTAAAGGATAGTGAATGAATACAATAATCTACATTACAGACATACAAGATGTTATCAATATTCACAAAAAGACAATTGCTATTAGTGGAGGTGGAGCTATTGGTATTATAAATATCGGGTCATTAGATGCAGCTCTTGAACATGTTCAAAATGACCTATATTATCCAACTTTTATTGACAAGTTAACCCATCTTTTTTTTTGCAGCAAATAAAAGTCATTGTTTTCAAGATGGTAACAAACGGATTGCTATTTCTCTAGGAAGTATTTTCCTCTTAAAAAATGGATATTTAGATGCTGCACAAAGGTTTTTATACAAAATGGAAACTATTAGTTACCATGTAGCGGCAGGCAGGATTGATAAAGATTTCTTAAAAGAAATGGAGGTTCATTTTAGATAAAAATCAATTATTTTTAATCTGTGCATGCTCTGTTCGACTTTGTGGCAAAACTTTACATTAAAAATCTGTAACACAAAGCTTCTCAAAGAACTCACAGAGTTGCTCAAAGAAAAAACGCTCACATTTTATCAATCTTTCCTAATCAATCCAATAAGCTCGTTTTTTATTAGCCTATCGGCAGATATTTTAATGATAATTATTCCCGTTAATGAAATTATTAAAATGATAGAAACTAAAAGCGTCCAGGGAATCTCAACTCCTGTTAGCAATGATGGCAGTGTGGCTATAATTGCAGGCAAAGTGCCCGTAATAATTCCTGCAAAAAGTATCATCGAATATTCCTTATAAACCATAAACCTCAGCTTTTTGGTTGTAAATCCATTTGCGATAAGGAAGGCATACTCACTTTTTCTGGAATCGATATTTCGCATCATAATCAATCCAAGACCAAAAATACCCAAGACCATTCCTAAGCCGCCAAGCGTCATAAACACAGTGAGATAGGTATTGGTAACCTCGTAAAAAGAGGAAAGACGATCTTCGGTATATTCAATATGCAGACCGTAGCTATTGAACAAATTATTGAGATCAACTTTATAGGCCTCCTTTTTATCCGGATTTCCTCTTGCCAGAAATAGAGTACTACCGGCTATGGAAGGCATAAATCGACTGAAGTTTTCGCGGCCAATAAGAATGGAGCCCTGAAAGACCGATGGTTTTAATCCGCCTGCGAATACAATATGCAATGCTTCGCCGCTTTCTGCAATTATAGATAAAGTATCGCCAATGGCCATTTTCAATCCCCACATCAGGACTGTTTGATCGGCAATTCCATAGATAACATTTTCTTTAGCAGGAATCTTTAGGGCATCCCAAGGATTGGCAAGTGCTAAATCTTCCAAAACAGCGGCAAACGAAAAAGATTCCGTTTCGGCAAGAATATCGCTATCGATACCTAAAACAGAAGGAACAGCAACCTGATTCAGATTGAGACAGCTAGCATCATCGCCTTCCAGCTTCAGGGCTTGCAAAAATGATAAGTCGGCAAAAGCGTCCTGATCAAGTCCTGTTTTTATTCTATCTGCAGGAAAATTAAGATTCTCCTTTATCGGGCTCATTGTTTCAGCCCAGAACATATAGCCTCCGGTTCCACTCTTGTTTGACAGATAATCGAGATCGAAACTCTTTCTGTTGGCTCCTGTGATAATGATAATAAAAAGTCCTGCAGCGATAAAAATGATCGGACTTAAGGCCTTGGATGGATAAAACGCGTAATAGAACCAGGAATATTTTTTCAGCGATATTAGCGACTCATCACTATCGGGTGAGGAAAATCGAATGATCCATCTAAAAAATAGCAAGAGGTTAATAAAAACTAAACTCCCTCCCAGAAAAAACAGCATCGTTGTTTTATCGGGAAAAATGAAAGTCGCTAAAAACGGAAGGATGGCCAATAAAATTGAAAAAGGAAAAAGCCACTGAATATATTTTACATTTCGGCTATTGCTTTCCTTTGCTTTATCATCGTTTAGGCTGCGCAAAAAACTTTTGATCTTGACAAATAAAACAATAAGTGAAATAAGAAAAGTGCTAATAAAAGCTATGGACAGCATCCCGAAATCTGTATATGCGGACAGGGTATTTGTTTGCACGGCTCCTTCCCAAACCGAATTAAGCGCATAAATGATGATATCGTTGAAAAGAACACCAAGGAAAACACCTAACAAGGAAGCTATAAATGAAATTAAAGCTGTTTCGAACAAAAGCATGTTAGCAATGCTGTTATTCTTGAATCCCAAAGAGAATAGTGTTTTTACCTGTTTCTTCCTACTTTCGAAAAAGGATGAAACCAGCAGCGACAAAAGTAAGATGGCGGAAGCAATGATAAAAAAACTAAGGCTCAGAAAGAGGGTCGAAAAATCAACTCCGCTGTTGGCAGCTTGGATACCATCGGCATAAGAATCGGTAATTGAGAATCCTAATTTTCCGGGATTTAGCATCCCTGATAAATCCGCAATAACTTCTTCTTTCGATGTATCGGAGAATCGTAATGCTGTTGCAGGACCAAAATTATTGCCCCAGATTTTAACGCCTTCGGTATAATTTATAAATGCTTTAGGTGTTCCTTTAAAATCGTTCCAATAATCCTCATCTTTATCTCTGATATTATCGAAGTTAATTGCAACACCAGCATCCCAATTGGAGCAACTTTCGGTTCCGGAAATTCCCGGAAATTCAGGCATTAACATAGCATCTCCCCAAAGATTCTCCATATTTACAATCTTATCGACAATAAATTTCGATGATTCTTCTGAAATAGTGTTCTTAGAATCACTCACATAATAATTCAATACAAGTGTATCGCCGGGCTTGGCATTTAGGTCCTGAGCAAGCCAGTTATTGATTGTAATATTTTTCCCTTGTGGGCTTTCCGAAGATAATTTCACTGGAATTGCAGAGACAAAAGAATATGGAGTTGCTTTGCCATTCACAGCTATGCTGTTTGCCAAATAAGTAATTAGTGGAGTTGCCTTAGGAGAAGCATTTGTAATTTCTGCGATTACATCTTTATCAATAAAAATCCTTTCGGAGATAATTTCATATTGATTTAAATCTTCAATCTTTCTGATTTGCAAACCAACATCATCAAGCGAAAGAAATTCTCTTAAAGCATTTTCCACACTTTCGATGGAAGTAGCTGTATTGCTTTCTATAAGCAAGCGATTGACCTTAATATCGCCTTCAAATGCATCTTCTAGGTCGGAAAGATTTAAGAAAATATTTAAAGGCTTTAGCTGGCTTATTCTAAGAGTGAATTTATCATAAGAATCATCATCCGCTATTCCTCCAACTGTGAGGATTATCGATTCCGTTGGGTCTTCTTCGGGCGCAAAAGGTGCATTTAGTGGAATGTTTGATATATTTTCGAATCGAATAATGATTTCGTCGCCAAGATTAATATTCAGTCTTTCGGCTAGTTTATTATTAATGAGTGCTTCACCCGGTTTTATATCTTTAGTCGAATTATTCAGATTAAAACTAAAAAAATCAACACCAACTCCAAAAATTTGAACATTTATCGCAGATTCTCCTGTGCTGAAATTGCTGCTAAAACCTTTTAGTTCAAGTATGCTAACACAGCTAGTATTTATTCTTTGCTGAAGTTTTTCGCTTAATTCAGGATTGAAATACCTTAAGCCAGAACTGATTACTATCCCAGCATTATTCAGCTTCTTCTCAGTGTTTGCTTTTAAGGTTTGCCTTACGGAGCTTCCTGTAAGCAAAGAACCAGCAATAATTGCTGCTAAAAAAGCAGTTATAAGAAACTGAAAAAAGAGCGGGGCTCTGTAATAAATGAGCGACCTGAATATCGTATTTAAAATTCCTTTTCGCATTGTAATTGCATTTATAATTTTGGTCAGCTTTGTGCTCCTTTGTGATGCACTTTGTGGTTAATTTTTTTACCACTAAGTCACGCTAAGGATAGCACAAAGGCACACCAAGATTTTTTTTAAGCAAGTTTTAAAACTCCTTTATCTATTTGCATTCTCTTTTGCATTTTTGATGCCAGACTATCTGAATGCGTAACGACAATCAAAGTAGTTCCCAACTCCTTATTCAATTCAACCAAAATAGTTGCCATCAATTCCGCATTGTCCGAATCCAGAGAACCTGTTGGCTCATCGGCAAGAATTAGGTCCGGTTTATTGATGAGAGCGCGCACCAAAGTTGCACGTTGAGCTTCACCTCCTGAAACCTGTCCGGGAAATTTGTTTTTAAGATCTATAATTCCGGTTTTATCCATTAAAGAAATGGCGTATTTTGAAGCATCTTCACTGCTTTTCCTGCTTTCCTTGTTTGCCAATAGAGGAAGCATAATATTTTCGAATATTGTAAGATGAGGAAGCAAGAGATGGTCCTGAAAAATAAACCCGATTTTTCTGTTTCGGTAAAACGCAGCGCTGTCAGCATCCAGTTTTGTGATATCATGTCCATTAAAGAACACTTCTCCCTTATCGGGTTTTGTTAACATTCCAATTATATTTAACAAAGTGGTTTTTCCCGAACCGGAAGGACCCGTAATGGCAAGAGAACAGGATTCTTTAATCTCAAGATTCAGATTATCCAGAACAAGTCCTCTTTGGATGTATGATTTTGATATATTTCTGATTTTCAACATAGCTAATCCGTATTTAATTAATTTAAAACCTTTAAATAGGCTTCTTTTATAGCTATTGCCATTGCCCTTGGTGTAAGCTCTTTGCTTATGACTTCTCTACCTTTTTGTCCCATTTTATGCAGAGCAATTCTGTTACTTAGAGATTCGGTTAAAGTTTCTGCCAGCTTTTCCACGGTATCCGGAAAATAAGTGATCCCCCCTTGAGTGGCTTCAATAATTTCGGGGAAAGATCCTGTGGCGGGCTGAACAACAGCAACTCCTGCTGAAATTGCTTCTAATAAATACAAACCAAAGGCATCGTGCTTGCGCACTGGCACACATAAAAGATCGATAGAACTGAAAAAGGACTTTTTCTGATTGCCTGTAAATGAATTGTATAGAATCACTTCATTTTCGAGACCGGCATTTTTCAATTTGGCAATCTGATCATTGATAAAATCTTTTTCATCGTGAGTATATCCACCACTTAGATGCAATTTCAAATCGGCAAACTCTTCCTTTTCACGCAATAGAATGTATGCATCAATCAACTTATCCAAGCCATTCATTTGGTTCAGACGAGAATAGAACCCCAGTGCAGGAATTTCAGGTCTAGCATCAACACCATGTTTTTCATCCACTTCGATAGCGGTGGGGACAACTTTTATTTTGGCTTCATCAACTCCCGTTTTTTCGATAAACAATTGCTTAAAATAAGCACTGGAAGCGATAAATAAATCGATATGTTTCTCTTCCTGTGCAATCAACGCCCAGGCTTTAGAGCGATAAGGTTCTATCATTGCATCCACCCAATCGTCTTCATTCTGAAGCGAGCAAACTACAGGCTTACCGAGGGTATGTTTAAGCTGAATAGCAAGTCCCATAATGAGCGCATTGGAAATATGGATGATATCTGTTCCACCACTCTCTTGAATAAATGCAGTAAGTCGTTTAATCTCTTTATCCCTCGAAGTATCATTGCTGCGAATCATATTTAGCGTAGTTTCTTCTAAACCTGCAGGATTAGTAACACCCGCTTGTTTTGCAGCAAAATTGAGTAAGGAAGGGGAATCAAGGAGCCGGTCAACAAAGCTGGGCATCGATTTAAACAAATGAATTTTTTCTTTTAAATAAATAGAAACTGCACCAAAAAATACTTTATTCTCAATTTCATCTCCAAAATTTTCCGTGCCCGGTGGAAGATATAAAGGAATTGACGAAATCTCAATATTATCAAGCTTCTTGAGCCAAGAAACATAAAGTGTATCTCGTTGGCAATTGCCACAATAAAAATTATCTCCAGAACCGGGTATTAAATATGTTATTTTCATTTGATTACAATTCTATAAATAAGCAAACTCCAAAAGTTTTTTTGCCACCAAAACACAAAAGCACAAAATTTCACCAAAATTAATTCCCCACACTTAACAATTTGTGGATTTTGGTGTCTTGGTGTTTTAGTGGCTATTTTATTTTTTCATTTTTTCAATTTGATTTAAAACCGTTACAAATTGTAATGGTTATGATTCCAACTACTAAGAGTCTCTTTATCAATTTCCTTTACCAAAAGCCAGCAATCTACCATCTTCAGTAAGTATAAAAAACATATTTTCTATTACGGCTGCTGAACTACTAATGGGTTTTCCAGCATCAAAACTCCATATTTTTTCACCCGTATCCAAATTGACTATATAGATTTTCCCATCTCGACTGCCAAATAAAACTTTATCATCGGAGATTACAGCCGAGCTTGTTATTCTTCCATCTGTTCTGAACTTCCATTCCACATCACCCGTATTCATATTATAGCAATAAAGGTATTTATCTTCGCTGCCAACAACAACTTTTGATTTGGCAATTGCAGGAGTGGCCAGTAAAACACTTAAGTCGCTTTGTTGCTCCGATTCCCATTCAACTTCCATAGAGCTTAGGTTAATCCCGAAAAAACTGCCTTCATAATCACCAACAAATGCTTTATTGGAAGCTATAGCTGGAGAACCCGCCAAATAAACACCCAAATCGGTTTTATTTCTTTCTAAACCACTACGTGCATCCGCCACCCGAAGATAACCATCGCAACCGCCAAAAACAATCTTATTATGGAAAATTGCAGGCGAACCATTGATAAAATTTTCAGTTTCAATATTCCACATAGCCTTCCCATTTGCAGGATCAATACAATATAAGTTATAATCGTAACTCCCTACAACAACAAATTTTTCTCCATTGTTGTCCCAAATATTCGCTGAGCCAATTATCTGATTTTCAGTTTTGAATTCCCAAATAAGCTCGCCAGTTTTTGTGTCAATAGCGCGTAATATTCCATCGAGTGCTCCAAAAATAAGTTTATTGTCGATTACTAAAGGAGCCGCTTCTATCGCACTTTCAATTTCGTATTTCCAAATTATTTCGCCCTTTAGATTTATTGCGTGTATTTCTCCAGCATTATTGCCGAAATATATAATCCCGTCTTTTATAACTGGAGAAGAAACACTTCTATTGTTTGTTTTTACAGTCCAAAGCAAAGAAGGAGAAGAAGAAATATCTACACGGGCTCTCCCAGCAAGATCGGCGCTACCTCTATACATTGGCCAATCAACCTCCCCTGTTTGAGCAAATGAAGAACTTGTAATTAATAATAATATGATTAGTCTTAGTATTTTCATCTTTATAAATTTTCGCGCTTGCTTAATGCAGTGGTTGGACAAATATCTACCAGCATATCGACTTTATCATTCAAAATTTCATTAAAACTATGCGTAAGTGGTTCAGAAATAATGCTCATAAAACCTCTTCCTTGAAAGCCAAGGATTGATGTGCCTGTTTCCTTTTGCAAGAGCCTCACACATAAGCCGCATTTAATACATTTCGCATTTTCAAAAATCAAGCCGCTCTCAAAGTTAATCTTCTTTTCGATAGGGTGACTGTACATTTTTCGCTTTGGATTGCTCAGCTTATAAACTTCAGAAATATTCCTTAATTGACAATCGTTTTGAGCCCGACAATCACAATGCATACAGTTTTCTGCCTCTTTTATACTTTCTTCTATAGATGAAGGCTCTTTAAATCTTTGCGAATCTTCAGGAGTTTCCTTGAGCCAGGTCTTCTTTTCATGTTCTTCAATTTTTCCGATTACCGAATTGAATAGTTTTGTAACCGATCTCAATTTTCCACTCTTCAGAAAAAAATCAATGGCCAAAGCCGCTTTTTTCGCTTGACTGATATCTCGAATGATTTGTTTATTCCGCTTGGCCGCCTTCCCGATTTTAAACAAAGGAATATTGTTCAACAACAGCGAATCTCCCTCAATTAAGATATGAGATTGAGCTGATATTGTATTTTTAAGCGCTTCAAATCCTGAGCAAGAAATTAAAATGCTATCGAAATCATTTGATAAAGAAGTTGATATAAGATTTTCATCGATAAAGCTGTTATACTTAATTTCTACGCCCAGGGCTAGTACACTATTCATTTCTTGCTCAAATATTTTTTTTGCTTCGCTATCCCCATTGAGTGTATTCAAAATTTCTCCACCCAGTATATCTGTTTTTTCAAAAATTACAACCTTGTTACCATGCTGTGCCAGAAAAAAAGATGCCGTTAAACCAGATATTCCACCACCAATGATTGCTATTTTTTTTCCTGAACTTGCTTTATCAATTTTTGAAATGTATTCTTTAAGATTATAATTTTTAGATGAATAACTTTTAATATTTACGATGGCAATCGTTTGGTCAATCATTTTTCTTCTACAGGCAGTC
>JAQIBR010000199.1 GCA_027858955.1 Bacteroidales bacterium | reverse complement strand
CAATCGAGTAGGCTGCCCCACCAGCAAAGGCTGATGGGGAGAACCTCTCACACCACTGTACGTACGGGTCTCGTATACAGCGGTTCGTTAAATTGTGGAGAAATTTGTTTGTAGATTTCGAGTAAAGAAATGTAATTCCGTTTTTTCAATCTTTCAAGCGTAATTGTAGTTCCTAAAATTGGACTTTGTTCCGCCGGCTGGCGGACCAACCACCTTTTCGTGTTCTACTCCAAGCATAGGCGTGATTTTGGTCAATTCCTAAGCGGATTAGATTTTTCCTTTTCCGTTCGGGTTTCTTCCAATGATGCCAGATGCAATATCTGAGTCTGTTGCGTATCCAACCGTCTAATTCTTTGAGTTTGCCGTAAACACTTGCCATTCGGAAGTTATTTACCCAGCCTCGCTGAACTTCGTTTAGTTTTTGGATTCGTTCACCAAAACTCATTGGTGTAGTTTTTCGTGTAATGATTTTAAGCTTTTGCTTGAGCTTTTTCCAACTCTTATCCGAAACTACTAATTGATATTTGCCTTTTTCACCTTTCACATAGGTTGGCACAAAACAAAATCCTAGAATTGTAAACTGTATCGGTCTACGTATTCCGCTCTTTTCACGATTTATTGGTAATTTCAATTTATCTTTTAGAAATTTATAAACTGAATTTCCTGTTTTTCGCGCCGATTCTTTAGTTTTAAGATAGATACTGAAATCATCGGCATAACGGACAAAACGCAAATTTTGTCGTTCCAATTCTTTATCCAGTTCATCTAACATAATGTTTGATAGCAATGGACTTAGTGGACTGCCTTGTGGGATACCTTTTCGGCGTTTGATTAATTTCCCTTTTATTAAAATTGGGGATTTTAACCATTTGCGGATTAAGCGTAAGGTTTCCGGGCATTTAACTTTCCTGTAAAGTAATTGTAATAAAATGCTATGGTCAACTTCATCGAAGAATGATTGTAAATCAATGTCAACAATGTTTTGATAACCATCATTAATGTAAAATTGTGCTTTCATTACCGCTTTTTGAGTGCTTTTGTTAGGTCTGAATCCATAACTGTTTTCAGAAAACTCAAACTCAAATCGTGCATTAATTACTTGTAAAACCGCTTGTTGTAGTAAACGGTCGGTTACAGTTGGGATACCTAACAATCGGGTTTTCCCGTTTCCTTTCGGAATTTCTACTCCCAAAATGGCTTGAGGTAAATATTTACCCGACCGAACTTTTGCTGTCAGTCCTTCTTTGTCTATCGACAATAGTTCTGATAGTTTAGTTACAGGCATGTAGTCAACTCCTGCCGAACCTTTGTTCTTTTGGACTTGGTGCATTGCTCGTAGCAAGTTCCTTCGTTGTAAAATTTGATCAATCATTTTAGTTTTCCTTTCTCTGTTCTGCTTAATTCAAGGCTGGTAAAATGCCTCCTTGAAAAATTTAGAACAATTTAACGTTCAGTCCTTCGCATTGTGTCTCTTTTGTTGGATAGCTCGGAAAATCGTTTCGCTTGACTTCCGCAGATTTATCTTTCGGTTAATACTACAACAATACTACTATGACCTCTGCTGACTTCTTGGTGTATAGAATACGAATCTATTCCAAGACCTCCCCTGGTAAGAGCTCTTTCCTTCCTCCAATTCCTGCAGCATCTACTATAAAACGATTTTGGTATTCTTTGAAACTTTGTCCCGCACGTGCGGGATGTTTGCTTATCCTCGTTTAATAGCCTCATATGCCGTTCCTGTTCGTCAGTACCGGATTTTGCCGTTTGGCTTCCTTCACTGCTGCCGTCACCGGCAACCAGCTTGCCACTTGCTAATACTTCAGAGCGTTACCCCTGTGTATAAGGGACTTTCACCCTCTGGAAAAATTACACCCACGATAACTAAAGAAAAATTTGTATTTTTAAATTTTTTCTAAAGCTTTCGATGGGTGTGCGCTGCTCATGCAGGGCACACACATTTTGTATAAGTAATGGCAGGTAAAGCGGTAAGTATCAACGTTTGTAGCCCGCTCAAACTGTGTGGCGGTTTGACAGGAAATTACCACGCAATCTGCCACTACTCATACAATTTATCGTTACCCACTATTAAAATAAACAGCAATGCAAATAAAATTTGACTTTTCAGATTCTGATTTTAATACTATCAAAGATTTATTGAAATCAAATCTGAATATATCTGATGCAGAAATTAATACAAAACTGAATGATATTGCAAAGACAGCTTTTTATGAATATATAGCTATGATTAGTGAATCTGGTGTACCAACGAAAGTTTCCGATATTTTGCAAAATAGGATATTGTATTTTAATAGAGCACTATTTTAATAGGTTTCCTAATGAGAGTGAACTTGCTAGAATTTTTAATATCCCAACAAGTAGAAGTCGCTCTTTACTTAATTCATTAAAGGCAACTCATAGAAACAAACTGAGTGCTAAATTGAAGGCTGAAATTATTTCCTTTCTAAATAGTGCTAATGATATTGGAGACAATAAATGGGAATTTGAAGTTAAGTCAATGCCAATAGTGCAAGAATTGAATGAGTTGATTGCATTAAAAAGCCCAGGAAAATCAAAATTTAAAACAAAAACTGATAGTGCTGGAAAAGTGACATTGCATGTTGACTCATATAATTTTTTGAAAACAGAATTTGGAATTTAAGATTATGGGAGATATTTTTTCAGCAATCAGTATTATTCTTGTGTTTGCGACAGTTGGTCTTGACATATTTGCAAAAGAGTCTAATAATTTCATTTCAAAACAAAAACCGGATAATGACAAACCAACCGAATTATCTGATTTCAAAAAGGAAAAAACAATCGTACTTTTGAAGCTAATAGGAGTATTACTCTTTTACATAGTACTTTTTTGGATACTATTACCTAAGAGTATTGAAATTTTAAAAACTTCAGTATTTGCTATTTGGAATTTTGATATGGTACAAACATTTTATGTTGTTATAAATTTTGGGATTTTAATATTTATTGAACTGACAACAAACTTTATATTCAAGACTTGTAAGAAATAACAGTGGGTAATAAATAGTCTTCATACGGCTTGAAAAGCCCAGTATGAAGTCCCGAATGCTTTCGGGATTGAACTAAATCCATACCACAATTCTCAGCTATGGGATTTCAATAGTTTTCGTTGTTTGTTTTAAGAGAATAATTCGGATTGGAATATTAATATTAAAGTCGCCATTCAAATGTTTGGC
>JAQIBR010000190.1 GCA_027858955.1 Bacteroidales bacterium | reverse complement strand
CGACAAAATGTACATTTTCCACAAGATTGGTCGTGCGTGAAGGTGAGAAAATATTTCGCCATATCCACCATGCAATCCTGATCATCCAATACTACCAATCCACCTGAACCCATCATAGCGCCCAATTGGGTCAGCTCCTCAAAATCGATAGGAATATCTGTCAAACTTTCTGGAATACATCCTCCCGAAGGGCCACCAATCTGAACGGCTTTAAAGGTTCTTCCTGGAGCAACACCTTCACCAATACTTTCGACAATTGTCCGAATTGTAATTCCCATAGGAACCTCAATCAATCCGCCACGAGCCGTTTTGCCTGCTAAGGCAAAAACTTTTGTTCCTTTGCTATTCTCCGTACCAATGCTATTAAAAGCTTCGGCTCCATTGCGAATAATCCAGGGAAGCATACACAAGGTTTCAACATTGTTTACCAGAGTTGGTTTATCGTAAAGACCTTTGACAACCGGAAATGGAGGACGAAGGATTGGGTTTCCTCTATCGCCTTGAATGGATGCTATCATGGCAGTTTCTTCGCCACAAACAAAAGCTCCGGCACCTTCAAATATTTTGATATTGAATGAAAATTCCGATCCGCGGATATTATCACCTAATAATTTCCTCTCTTCGCAAATCTTAATCGCGTTTTTTACCCTTTCGACGGCAAGCGGATATTCTGCCCGGATATAAAAGATTCCCTCTTTAGCTCCTATGGCATAAGCGGCTATCATCATTCCTTCGATAACACGAAAGGGGAAAGATTCCAACAACATCCTGTCCATAAAAGCTCCGGGATCTCCTTCATCGCCATTGCAAATGATATATTTTTCATCGCCTTTGGCATTAAAGCCTATCTTCCATTTTTCTCCGGTGGTAAATCCACCACCACCACGTCCTCGAAGACCACTTTTAATTACTAAGTCTCTAAGCTCTTCTTGGTTCATTAGGTTCAAGACATTCTTAAATGCTTTGAAGCCATCAAATTTTAAATATTCATCAAAAGAAAAAGGAGAGATTTCGCCATAATGTTCTGTTGCAATATGTTTCTGATATTTAAGGAAGTTATTCAGGTACTTTTCTCTTGTATCGTCTTCTAAATTAACGGGACTAGCCAACATTTCGTCAGTATGAAAAGTATCGAACCAATCGCTAAGAACCGTTTTGAGTATGTTTATTTTATTTTTGGGTTTAAGGTGATGAAGTATAATTTCACTAACTCGCTCTTCCGTAACTTTTGTATATCGAATCGGTTCGGCATTCCTACGGGCTATTTCCAGCAAAGGAGTTTGATTACAAACACCAACACAACCAACTATTTTAACCTGAGCTTCAATACCATATTTTACAACGGTTTTCTCGACTTCGTTCATAATATCCTGACTGCCTCCAGCAACGCAGCAAGAACCCAGTCCTACTCTTATTTCGGTCTCATAATCAGTCTCAGGCAGTGCAAGTTTTTCAGGTTTTAAATCTTTTTCCGATTGAAGGAAATCATGAATAATATTATTGACCTCTGAAGTCTTGACATGGCCATAGGTTTTATCATCTATTTGAATAGCAGGTGCCAATGTACAGCATCCAAGACAGGTAACCTCTTCAATGAAAAAAAGTTGATCTTCGCTAGTTGTAGTGCTTTCTTCTATTTTAAGTTCTCTTTTAAAAGCATCTGAAATTAAAGCAGCTCCTTTAACGTGACAAGCAGTTCCTGAACATACTTTGATAATATGTTCTCCCGTAGGTAAATGCCGGAATTGAGAATAGAAAGTAGTAATTCCTGATATCTGAGCCGGACTAATATCCGTTATTTCACAAATATATTTTAGCGCCTCGGACGGCAAATAATTGAGCTTGTCCTGTACTGCCTGAAGTATCGGAATCGCCTTGTTTTTTTTCTTGCCAATATCAGCAACAACTTCATCAACTATGCCGATAATATCATCAGGCTGTGTCGATTCACAACTGCAAGCATCTAATTCTATTTTTTTTATCTCTTTCAAACTTCTTCTCTACAATTAATTCGTTGTCGCTATTTAAACGCAAAGTCGCTAAGGAATTGCGCAAAGACCGCGAAGTTGTTTATCCTTTGCGCTCTTTGCGAGCCCCGATTTTTCTCGGGTTCATTGCGTTCTTTGCGGTTAATTTATTTTTTATTTTCTCTTAAATACATTAATAATTTATCACCTATCATCTTAATCTGAAATACAGTATAAATACTTTTCGCCTCTGATATATATTTTCCCTTCTGAGAAAGCAGGAGTCGTAACAACTGTTTCTCCTAAAGGTGATTCTTCAATTAAAGCAAATTCTTTCTCTGATTTTAAAATATGGGTCACACCTGCCTGATCAATCATATAAACTTTATCCCCCACTAGAATTGGAGATGAATAAAAGCCATAATCAAACTCATGTTCCCAAAGTATATCGCCAGATTCTGTCGCATAACAAGCAATTGCGCCATAACTTGTAGCAATAAAAAGAAGTTCATCAGTTGCAAGCGGGCTTGCCACTTCAGGCAGATATTCATTATCCGCCCAAATAATAGACGCATCTTTTCCGGGTTTAATGGCAACAAGCTTTGCAAATTCATTGGCAGCAAAAACATAGTTGCTGTTTATACCCACCGATGGGCCAACTTCTGCGCTCATACAATCGACCGACCATAATTGTTCACCTGTGTTTGCATCATAGGAAATGACAGCAGGATCGGAGCTAAGAATGACTTGAGTAATGCCATCAAAAGTTGCCAGTACAGGTGATGACCACGAAAGTGCAACACTCCGTTTGGTTTCCCAAATCATATTTCCGGTTTTAATATCGAATGCCATAATCGATTTGGAATTGTAATGATCGTATTGAACAAGAACCTTTTTATTATGAATGATTAGGGATGAAGAATGTCCATAATGATTATCGGGAACACCAATATTTTTTGCCCATAATTGTTTTCCATTCATATCGAAACAAAGAAAATTTCCTGTGCCAAAAATGGCGACAACTGCTTCTCCGTTCGTAGCAGCTGTTGGAGCAGCAAGTCCTGTATCATCAGAGGTTTCAGGAGCAGATGATGGTTCACCCGGAATATTATTTCCTGAAGCTGTCCATAAGATTTTTCCTGTATTTTTATTCAGACAAAATATTTTTGCATCGGTATTCTCAGCACCGGTAAGGAATAATTTATCGCCCCAGATTATGGGTGAGTTATTTCCAAAAACAGGGATTTCAGTTTTCCATAAAATATTCGTTCCTATTTTCCCGTCCCAGCTTGTTGGATAATTAGCAGAACTCAGTTTTCCCTGACTTAAATTACCTCTGAAAAAAGGATAATTTACATCGTCATCATTAGTTTTGAGATCAGGCGAAACAGATTTTGGTATTTCTTTTTGAATCACTATATTTTCAGCTTCTGAAATGAGCTCTTCACTTGCTGGTTCAATACTATCAGTCGCTCCTACTTTATTTTCATTTTCTCTCAAATAGGCGGGAGCTTCGATAGTTTTGCTTATGCCTGCTGTGAGTTGCTCTTCAGGCACGGGCTTTGGATTGGGAAGAGCACTACGCATATAAAATGATATCGCGATAGCCGAAATAATGACAATAAAAGATGTTGAAATAAGGTATTTCCGAGCTTCTTTTTTAGATCCCGAATCGGGAGCATCCGCTAGAAATTCAGGATATTTTTTTTCATTATCAGTTAAAATTCGCTGACTTATAAAAAAGAAAATAGCCCCGAAAAGAAGAAGATAGGAACCTGTTTCTATTTGCCAACGCGTTGAGAAATAAGCCTTTCTCGCCATAAGATCAATTGCTCGTATTTGCTCTTTAAGATCAGCATTGTTTGGATTGGCATCATACTGCTTCTTAAGTTCGATAAGAACAGGATTATCCAGAGGCCGTACTAATTCCATCTGCAAGAAGCTAAATATCATAGTCATTGCAATCAGCAAAGTAAACATTGCCGAAGCGTATGATAGAGCTCTTAAAAGCTTATGATTTTTTTCGGTTAATTTCATTTTAATTCTAATTTCTCAAGGTGAATAGGACAATATTCGAAACAGCGACCGCAGCTATAACATTTGCCTTGATCGGGTTTGTATTCATCTCTTTTTCTATTTATGGTTGTCAGCAATAAAGCCAAGCCCAAAGATAAGCCAAGGAATCCGCCTGCCCATGGAGTGCCCTTTCTGAAACGCTCTAAAATTTGCTGTTCTTCAAGAAACAATTGCTCTAAGGTACTACCGGATTCTTTAAAAGTTACGGCATCGATAGAAATCGCTTTTATTTCATTCTCTTTTTCAAGTCGAAGCTCTTTTGCAAGCCTCACTTTTTGATTTACCATTGCTAAATTTTCCGAAAACATTTGCAAGAAAAAGATTCCACCAACAGTTATTATTGGAAGAAGAATTAGATAAATGATAAACTTCTTCCTGGATTTTACCATACTTTCCTTTTCTTGCAATAAATCGGAAGGGATAATGGCTTCATAAGGACAGGAAGTTTCACACAATCTGCAGTTGGTGCAGATATCAGGTGTTATAGTGAGATGTTTTCCTGAAAATCGTGATACCCAATTGAGAATTACTCCATAGGGACAAAGAAAACGGCAATACGGTCGGTTGATAAAAACTCCCGAAACCAAAAGCAATATTCCGAATATCATAATTGTGGAAGGGCCGTTCAGCCTGAAAATCCCAACATATGGATCGTATTTACAAATAATGAAATGACTATCGGTGGCAGCAAATAAAATCGATAAAACAAGGTAGATATACGGTACAGTTGAAAGGATGGTTTCTACTGTTTTTGGAAGTTTTACAGGATAAATGCCCGTTAATTCCTGAATAGCACCCAGGGGGCAGGCTCCAGCGCAAAACTGCCGTCCATACCCTATTGTGAAGAGTATTGGGATGAGAAAAAAGAGCAAGACCGAAAGCGGCAAAGTATATCCATCGTTAAACAAGGTCAGGGCAATATTTTGAATAGAACCGATAGAACAGATACATCCCTCTCTGAAAAAACCAAAATACAATAATGAAAATGCCGATATAAGTATAATCGATTTTCTGGATCTCGTTTTTAATGTGAATCGAGTGGTTAAGGTAAGCACGATAAGAAGAACGGCTACATCTATGTATTCCCAAACAGGACTTATTGGTTCTGTAATTTGGTATTCGGGATAATTATAACCCGAATCAAATTCGGGTTTTGGGAATCGCGCCTGTCCATAGATGAAATAGTTCCAGCCAATGAAGATAAATAAGAGTATATAGAGTATCTTTTTGTTCACGATTCTTTTGGTTTATATCCATCTTTAAGATTGTATGCTTTGGAATTGGGAACTCTTTGAATAGCCTCGGCAGGGCAAGTTTGAGCAATAGAACATAGATTGCAGTTCACACAAAGCTCGTGCTTAATCTGCAGGTAGAGGGAACTATTCCCAAAAGCGGCGCAGCCTTTCACGCACTTTCCGCAGCCATTGCAAAGTTCTTCATCAATGGTATAAGCGAAATAAGGATTTTCGATAAATGACCTATTTATTGCTGATGTTGGGCATAATTGCAACTCTGCTCCTGTATTGCGCTCTTTAACACCTTGTCGGAGATATCCGCTGCACAGATCGCAATAGCCACACATTTCATAAGCGTGCATACATTTAACCGCTGAAACTGTTTGTACACAATTCGTTTCACATTGACCACATTGTGTGCATTTGTAAGGATCAATCTGCCAAACAAATTCCTGAGCCGAAGTTTTCTGTATCAACTCATACCCAAGATAAGCGATAGGCAAAGCCACAGCCCATTTGCCCACTTTTTTGACAAAATCTCTGCGGTTTTGATATTTATTCTTCTCGCTCATCAATCATTAATTTGAAGATTCAATCTTACAATTATTCGTATCGCTACAGCTTGCATATTCCGGACAAGAATGACAATCCTTTTGGTAAACCAGTTTTTTGCCTAGAATAAAAACAAGCCCGGATAAGAAAAGTAACATCCCAATTCGAACAATCATTTGTATAAAATCTTTTCTATTCATGGCTTAATTATTTCTTTTAAAGATATATAAAATTGAATCCGCTCCATTTGCAGCATAAATCTCTCCTTCCTTACTAATTGCTATATCAAGAGGAATAGATGCTTTGAATAAATTCGATTGTGAAACAAGCTCCACCAATTTTCCGTTTTGATCAAGCACTTTCATTCGGTTTATTCCTTTTTCAGCAGTGACAATTTTTCCATCTGGCAAAAGTGCAAAATGAGAGGGATTGCAGCATCCACAAAATTCTTCAAGACCTATGCCTTCTTCGCCAAAAACCTCAATAATTTCGCCGCTTATTTTTCTGTATTCGATTTGTCTTTTTCCAGAATTAGCAACAGCTAAATTACCATCTTCAAGAAATGAAACATCAAAATACGGACTTGGAACGATAAACTGGTTGCCCGGTTGTCCGAAATAATGTTTTAAGGCACCCTCTTTATTCACCACAAAAATTAGTTTATTTCTTGCATCTGCGAAAGCTACAAAATCCTTATTTGAAGTGATGCTTGTAATATAAGACTCTTCATCATAAGGGCCCCACTCATCTATAAAAGTCCCGTCAATATTGAATAAATGAATCATTTCTCCAATTGAAGCATAAATCATATCATCAAAAACAGATAGAGCCTTAATTTCTTTTTCGGTTGTAATATTCCAAAGCAGGGATAAATCGATTGATTTATAAGCAGCTAGAAAATTTTCTCCGCCCACAACAATCGTATTCTCATTAAGGCTAATGGCCTTTAGATTTCCAAAAGGAATATTGAGCGTTTCTGTGATGCCCCATTTTGCATCATAAACTTCCTGAGCTTCTTCGTTGAAACTAGTAGCCGCTACAGGACTGCTTTTAGATGTATCATAGACCATATAAACTATATACAAGACGATGATAGCTAAGGAAAAATAGGTTGCGATTTTCTTATTCATATCAATTTTTTTTTATAATCCAACGTAAATACTAACCATTCTGCGTGAGTCTCTCAAAATTAAATACCCATCAATATACGCCATTGGCCCCCAGGCATCAACTCCTTTTTCAAAAATCTTATGTTGAGCAAGCAGCATAGCACTTTTATTATTAGTGATTTTATATAGGAATAATTCTGAGTCATCATTCAAAAGGAACATTTTATCGTCAATCAAGAGATAAGGACCCAATCCATATCGGTTTTCTTTTCCACTAGTCCAAACGGGATTTATCAGGTCCGAAACGTGATAGCAAGCTAGCTGATTTCTTAAAGCTCCGGCATCTTTAGGATTTATGGTCCAAAGAAATTCTCCAGCCAGAATTGGTGTTTGTTGTTCGCTAGAAAGCCCGTTTTTTGGGCTGTGTTTTTCTACAAGAATAGCTTCAAATCCTGTTTCAGTTTTAAAAATTTTCACTCTTGCTCCACCAGCACCATAACCTGTAGTAACAATTATTTCGTTATTATTAGTAAATACCGGACTGGTGGCAACCACCGTTGGATCCCAAGCGGAAGTTTTCCAAAGAATTTTACCGATATCATCACCTTCACCGGAAATTCCGACAATTCCTCCAACAGCCAAATAAACATAGGTTTTCTTACCGTGAAATGTTGTAGCAAAGACTGAGGAATGCGACATTTTCCAGTTATCCGGATTTGGCGTTTCCCAAACTATTTCACCTGTTGAAATATTAACTCCAACAGCAAGGTTTTTTCCTCCTATAGCAATCACTGCAATATCATCATCAATTAAAGGACATTGAGCCGTATACCATTGAGGAAGTTCGGCACCGTAATCACGTATCAAATCCATACTCCATAAAAGTTCGCCAGTTTCTGTATTTGAACACATAATATGGCATCGCGGACCAAGAGTTAAAACAACATCATCTGTTACGGTTGGAATGGATCTGGACATTCCATGATTTCTTTTTATAAGAACCTCATACCACCTTCGCCAGAGTTCTTCTCCTGTTTTAAATGAAAAAACACGGAGTGCATCGGCTCTTATCTCCTCATCATAATCAAGCACATAAACTTTTCCTTTATGAATGGCAGGACCGGCGTGCCCTTCTCCAAGATCAATCTGCCAAATAATTGGGGGACCACCCACCGGCCAGTTTTCAGCTATCGAAATCGTATCTTTACTGATATTGTCAAATTCGTTTCCTCTAAATCGTGGCCAGCTGCCACTAGTCGTTTCATCAATTTCATTAAATCTTTCGAAAAACTCACCTATTATTACACTGTCATTTTCCCCAAGCGATTTAGGCCGATTGTCCATTCCGGGCAAAGAAGCGACAAGATCATTAGTCGGTTGCTTCAATAAATACCAAATAAAAGCTATTGCAAAACCAACAACAATTGCAATAATTAAAACTTTACTATTTAGTATTTTATCTATCATTTATTCAAATGGAAATTCAAGCAGGAATAGTATAAACTTAGTGCTAAAATGATTGCAATATATATTATTGCTTTATTGAGTAAACCATTAAAACTTCCCCATGACGCAAATACAATTTACCATCACGAATAACAGGATGAGCCCAAAAAGGGCCTTCACCTTTTGTCATTTTAAAGGAACTTATTAGATCGAATTTTTCAGGTGTTGGATTTACAAGACCTACATTTCCGCCTTTCTCTTCAAAAATATAGAGCATATCATCAGCTGAAATGATAGAGCCTTTATTCTCCCATCTTTCAGACCACATAGTTTCACCATTATTCCAATTAACACACACCCAATTCCCCATCGAATTACTCAAATAGGATGTACTATAAATATAATCTCCTAAAAGCACCATCCCACCAGTATGAGGTCCGATATCTTTATTTTTCCAAATAAGCTTTGCATCAGTGCCATCTTTAGAAAGTTCAATCATCAAACCTGCATAATTATATCCATTGCCAACAAATATTCTTCCATCCCTGTATAGAGGTGTATTTATGTGATTATTTCTTGGCCTTCCCTCTGTTTCATTAAGTTCATTGTAATTCAACTTCCATAAAAGCTTGCCATTATCAGCATCAACACCAATAATATGACTATTGGTAACAGTTACAATTATTTTTCGACTATTATGATTAATCAACTTTGGATTTGTATACTGAGGAGCTTCATGAAGGGATTCAGTTTCCCAAACAACATCTCCACTTTTAATATCAAAAGCTACCATCGAAGCTATATCTCCGCCAGGCGATACAACTACTTTATTATCATAAACTACCGGAGATTCTGAAATACCGAACATTAAAGGTTTTCCTTCATACATTTCGTAGTGATTCTTTTTCCATTTAATTTCTCCTGAAGAATTAATGCAAACCAATTCGCCTGTTCCACTTACAAGAAAAATATCACCATTATAATAAATCGGGATTCCGCGAGTACCCGTAAAATTTCTTCTCCAGGCTAAGCCATAGGCAGTTTCCCATAATTTCTTTCCCTCCAAAGATAGAGCAGTAAGAATATCTTCACCTTCTTTGCGTCCCGTTACATAAATTACTTCCTCCGAAATAGTTACGGAACCATACCCTTCACCAAATCCATCGACCTCCCATAAAAGCTTAGGGCCACCTTCCGGCCAGGATTTTAAAAGTCCCGTTTCATAATAAATTCCTGCACGATCCTGACCTCGCCAATCATAATGCTGTCCAAAGGATAAAGAAAAGATTGAAATGAAAATTATTGTTGCGATAAGCTTTCTCAAAGTATTCATCTTTCAATTGGTTTTATGGTTAAAAATAAAAGTATAAAAATAGATGTTTTTTTGAGATTGGGAAAGGAAAGCGGGATTTTAACACATCTAGAATTGATCTATAATTGATTGGCGCAAAATTGCGCAAAGTATAGTACTTCAAAGGATGTAATTAATTCCGGAAAGTTGCGGAATAAAAGAAGTTGAACATAAAAATTTATACAACAATTCGAATATTTAAATTAATTTGTTAAGCTATATTTTGACAATATGATTTAAAAAACCTATTTTGCAAATATTTAGATATTAGAATAATAAATATGGAAATAGAGAATGTAAAATTTGACTGTAAGCACTTTAAAGGACATATTCCTTGTGTCCCTAATAAAAACAAAGATGCGGTTTGTGATACTTGTGATGATTATATAAAGATTTCAAAAAAAATCCTAATAATCAAGTTAGGTGCCATTGGCGATGTGATTAGAACTACGCCTCTAATTATTAAATTTAAGCAACTTTATCCTAATGCTCATTTTACCTGGATTACCCTTTACCCTGATGTTTTACCAACTGATGAAATTGATAACATTCTTAGACTCGACGCAATTTCTATTTTTAAAATTACAAATGACAGCTTCGATATTGCAATTAATTTAGATAAAGATAAGGAAGCTTGCATGTTATTAACTAGTGTAAACGCAATTGAAAAATATGGCTTCTTATATTCAAACGGACATATTGATATAGCTACCGAAAATGCTAAACACAAACTCCTTACAGGCCTTTTTGATAACATATCTAAAATCAATAAAAAAAGTTATTTAGAAGAAATATTTGAGATTTGCCACCTTGATTTTAATTATGAAGAATATTTGATCAGGTTAAATGAGCATCTAGTCATAAAATGGCATAAAGAAATAAATAATAAAAGTAAAGGCAAGAAAATTATTGGGTTGAATACAGGTTGCGGCGAGCGTTGGAAGACAAGATTATGGCCAAATGAATATTGGATCGATTTGATTAATAGATTGCAGAACTTAGGATACTTTTGTATGCTCTTAGGCGGAAGTGATGAAGATGAGCAAAATAGAATCTATGCAAATAAAACCGGCGCACATTATCCGGGTCATTTTTCTCTTGAAGAATTCTTTTCATTATCATCTTCCTGTGATGTTATCATAACTCCTGTATCTTTAATGATGCACATAGCTATTGCTCTTAAAAAACAAATGATTCTATTCAATAATATTTTCAATCCACATGAATTTGAATTATATGGACGAGGCATTCTTATGGAACCTACTTCTGGATGTGATTGTTTTTATGGAAATACCTGTAAAAGAGATATAAGTTGTATGCACGATATCTCTGTTGAAGACGTTGCAAATAATGTTATCAAATTGACAAGCAAAAAATGAAAATAGCCTATTTATCAACATTCTACCCTTTAAGAGGTGGAATAGCACAATTTAATGGATCACTTTATAGAGCTTTAGAAATTAATAATGAAGTAAAAGCTTATACTTTCAAACGACAATATCCTGATTTTCTTTTTCCAGGAAAAACCCAATATGTGCAGGAAAATGATAATGCTGACATTATTGAAAGCGTCGAAATTCTTGATACCATCAATCCCCTAAGCTACTATAAAACAGCTAATGCAATAAATAAATACAATCCCGAACTTTTACTTTTTAAGTATTGGATGTCTTTTTTTGGTCCTTCTTTAGGAACAGTTGCACGAAAAATGAGTCCTAGAACCAAGATTATTACAATATTAGATAATGTTATTCCGCATGAGAAAAGGGTCATTGACAAACCGTTTACAAAGTATTTTCTAAATCAAAATGATGGTTTTATTGCAATGAGCGAAACTGTAAAGGATGATTTATTAAGTATGAAACCCAAACATCCTAATGTTTTATTGCTTAACCATCCTGTTTATAACCATTTTGGAGAAAAAATAGCTATTCTTGAAGCTAGAAAAGAACTCAACTTAAATCCTGATAAGAAAACTATTTTATTCTTTGGATTTATCCGAAAATATAAAGGATTAGATTTATTGATACAGGCCTTTAATCTGTTGGATAAAAATTACCAGTTGATAATAGCTGGAGAATGCTATGGGAGTTTTGATCCATACCAACAATTAATAGATAACTCTGTAAACAAAGACAATATTCACGTTTTTAGTACTTATATCAGCGATAGTGAAGTCCCCTATTTCTTTAGTGCGGCTGACGTATGTGTATTACCATATAAATCAGCTACCCAAAGTGGCATCACTTCTATTGCACATCATTTTGATTTACCAATGATTGCTACAGATACAGGAGGCTTAAAAGAGACAATTATTCATAACAAAAATGGATTAATTGTAAAAGAAATAAGTTCTATTGCTCTCAAAGATGCGATAATAGATTATTTTAAAAGAGATTTGAAAGATAAATTTATTGATAGTATTAAACTTATTAAGCAAAATAATTCCTGGGCGAATTTTGGGGAAAAAATAATCGATTTTAGTCAAAGTCTTTAAAGAACTTTATGAGCTGAATAAAATCTGAGATTCTTCCTATAATATTATCTTTATCAAGCAGAATGATTCATTTAATTTTTTTAAAAATTCCGCTAGTTAGTGGCCGAATAAAATAGATTTTTTATCTTTGAACAAAGGAGAATTTATTATGATTGATGAAAAAATTAAAGAAATTAGAGCCTTTTGCATTAAAAATTCCAAGCAATCCAATATTGATAAGTATTCCCGATATTTCAAGGAATGTTTTGACGGATATGGAATTGATCAAAAAGTATATGAAGCACAAAGGGATTTCTGGATTGCTGATTGGAAAAATGAGATGAACATTGACAAATACCTCGAGCTCGGTGATAAACTAATACCAATCGGGAAATATGAGGAAATTTCTTTTACCATCAGTTTCATAAAATCAGAGCGAGAAAACTATACGGTATCTACATTTGATAGAATTGGACATTGGTTCGACATTGGAATAACCAATTGGGCAAATACCGATGTGCTTTGCATGTTAGTCCTTTCAAGTTTTTTAATTGATGGGATTATCGGATTTGATAAACTAAAAGAGTGGAACATATCAGATTCGGAATGGAAAAGAAGAGCTGTTCCCGTTACGCTTGTTGAATTGATTAAGAGGGATTTGAAACCTGAAATTGCTTTGCCTTTGATAGAACCTCTTATGCTGGATGATTCAGAATATGTTCAAAAAGGAATTGGTACATTATTGCGTGGATTATGGAAAACTTATCCTGATTTGATTGAAGAATTTCTTTTAAAATGGAAAGACCAGTGTGGCAGATTGATTGTACAGTACACTACTGAGAAAATGGATAAAGAATATCGGAAAAAATTTAGAAAAAGTAAAATATGATTAAAGCTATAAGAAAGATAGCAAAATGGATTATAGCAATAATATTATTTCCTTTTGCTTACTTTCTGTTATCATTAATTCTAACATTTATCCCAGTAAATAACAAACAAGATTATTCAGAGAAAACTAGTTCAATTTATTTAAATTCAAATGGTGTTCATCTAAATATTATTATTGCTAAAAATCAATTAGATACGGAATTATTAGACGGACTACGATTTTTAAAAAATGACAACTATTTTTCGTTTGGTTGGGGCGACAGGAAATTTTATCTCAATACACCGGAGTGGAGCGATTTAACATTTAACAATGCATTCCAAGCTTTATTTCTTAAAAGCCAAACATTAATCCATTTAACCAGATACTCCACATCTGAAACAGATTGGGTTGAAATAAATGTTACTCAACATCAATTGGATAAAATCAATCAGTATATCTATAAATCCTTTTATTCTGATTCGTTGAATAACAAAATTTTACTCCATTATAAAGGTTATTCACAAAATGATGACTTTTATGAAGCCGTAGGAACTTATTCATGTTTTAAAACTTCGAATAGTTGGGTTAACAAAGGATTAAATCAATCTGATATAAAAGCTTGTTTGTGGACACCTTTTGATTTTGGATTACTCAGAATTCATAGAAAATGAAATCTTAGTATTGCATTTATAATAATACTTCTCCCCCTTTATTAAACCTTTTTTTTATAAAGAAGTCTAAAAGGCGGAAATTAATCTTTATTAACCATAATTTAGGTTTTTGTTAACACAGGAAAACCCATATCTATTTAACTTTGGCGAACAAATTTGAGTGATATATAGGCGTTTATCAAGAAAAAATACATTAAAATAATATAAATATTGTGATTATGAAAAGAGTTATTCTTACAATTTGTGCGATCGGTTTAGGATTGTACGTTTTTGCACAGCAATCTGTAAAACAAGGAGAAGTAGTTTACGAAGAAACTATGAAATTAGATTTTAAATTCGAAGGTATGACCGAAGAGATGAAGGAAAGATTACCAAAAGAAAGAAAATCCAAAAAGATTCTTTATTTCAATGAGAATGCTTCAAGTTTTCAAGCATCAAAAGAACAGTCCAACGCAGCCGTTCCAGGAATGAGAGGCGGCGGTGGAGGCCATGGCAGAGGTATGGGGATGAGAATGATGATGATGGGTGGTGCAGCTGATGATAAGGTTTATTTGAATTTTACCGACAATATAAAAATTGAGCAAAAAGAATTTATGTCTCGTGTCTTTTTAATTGAAGGCGAACCCGCAAAAGACAATTGGAAACTTACAGGTAAACAGAAAATGATTTTGGATTATCCTTGTATGCAAGCTTCTCAAATTACAGAAAAAGATACTATTCTTGCCTGGTTTGCTCCAAGCATTCCTGTATTTACAGGTCCCGCTAACTATGTAAATCTACCAGGTTTGGTGTTGGAAGTTGATATAAATAACGGTAAAAGAATGATAATTGCTCAAAAAATAGATTTGAAACAAATTGATGATGAGCTAATCGCCAAACCCAAAAAAGGAAAAAAAGTAACACGAGAAGAATTCCAAAAAATTGTTGATGAGAAAACAAAAGAAATGGGCGGTGAAAATCAAGATGGACGGAGAGTCATTATGAGAATTCACGGATAGTAAATACCTTATATTTAATTGATTATAAAATTTAGATTAAAATAATTTGCCAATAAAAACCAAATGAAAAATTTTCTGACTATAGTACTAATATTAACAACAACAATTGCTTTTTCTCAACAAACTTCCCTTTCAGGACATCTTATAAATGAAGAAGGCGAACCTTTAATGTATGCTACGGCAGTGTTGCTTACTCCTATCGATTCCACAATGGCATATTATGCTGTTAGTGATGAAGATGGGAGTTTTCTAATTAAGAACATTAAGCAAGGGAAATATATTTTACAAGCTGGTTTTATGGGCTATGAATCTTATTTTAAGAAGATTGACTGTCCTATGGCATCTGGAAACGACTTGGGTTCAATTGTTATGTTATCTAAAATTGAAACATTGGCTGAATATCAAGTGAATGCCGACCGTATCCCTATATTAATTAAAAAGGATACCGTTGAATATGTTGCTAATGCCTTTAAAACTAAGACAGACGATGTGGTAGAAGAGTTACTGAAAAAACTGCCTGGTATTGAGGTTGATCGTGCGGGCAACATTAAGGCTCATGGAGAAGATGTTCAACGAGTAATGGTAGATGGAAAGGAATTTTTTAGCAATGATCCAACTGTTGCAACAAAAAATCTTCCTGCAAATGCTATTGATAGAGTGCAAGTGTATAATAAGAAATCTGACGAAACTGAACTTTCTGGCATAGATGATGGAAGTTATTCAAAAACCATTAATTTAGTTTTGAAAGAAGGAAAAAAATCAGCTTATTTTGGAGATGTTACAGGAGGATATGGAACTGACGAACATTTCCAAGCTGGCGGTAAATTATTTCGCTTTACTCGAAAATATCAATTTGCAGCCCTTGGTATGATCAACAATATAGGTAAGTCGGGTTTTTCATTTCAAGATTATCTCGATTTTAAAGGTGGGCTTCAAGGTATGATGTCTGGTGGTGGAGGATCTGCTAATGTCGGACTGGATGATGATACCAGAGCAGCAATTTTCGGATCAAGTGTAAATGGACTTGTAAGTTCAGCTGCAGCAGGTTTAAATTTTACACACGAAGCTAAAGTAAATAAAAGATTCAATGTTAGCTATTTGGGTAACGGATCAAATATAAACTTATTGGAATCTACCTATCGAGAGAATTTCTTGCAACAAGGTAGTTATACTGAAGATAAGGAAATAGATCAATACACCGAAAACCGAATTCACCGTTTGAATTATACATGGAGAAATCGTATTGACAGCACTCAAAACCTGTATTTATATGGAGGCGCTAGTTTAAATGATGGTTCTAGCGAAAGCAATTCATTTACAGAAAGTTTTGAAAATGAGATGCTCATGAACGACTTATACAGTTTAACTACGGGAGAATCTAAAGGAATGAGTGCCAATAGTAGAGCTACTTATCTTAAGACAGGTAAAAAAAGCCTGAAGCTTTTCAAAATCACCGGGAATGTTTCCTATAGCCAAAGTCTAGATAAAACTGAATGGGAAAACGTAACTCGTTTTCTGACTGGCAATGAGATTTTTTATGATGATCGATATCAAGAAGACGAAAGTATAAATTTGAATTATTCAAGCAATGCATCGGCAACTTTTAAAATAAGCAAATTAATGTATCTGGTTCCTTCAATTAGTGCCGGAATAGTTGATGAATCGTTAAATCGTTTTCAGTCATTAAGTGGTGTTGACGATGTTGCAGAAGATTTTAGTCCAAATTTTAACAGAGAATACATCTATTTAAAACCAGCACTTTCGCTGAAAAGAAATACCCGGAAAACTCAAATCGATTTAACTGCCCGAATTGAATATTTGACATTAAGGAATACGCTTAATAATACACAAACAGAAGATAATAACTATATGTATTTTCTACCCAGTATGTCGTGGAGATATGAATATAGTACAGGCAAAAGGCTATCATTTAATTATAATTCGAATTTAAATACACCTTCGGCCAGACAATTATTACCTGTTGCAAATATGGCAAATCCACTACTGATATATTCAGGAAATAGTGAACTTTTACCTGAGTACAGACATAATGTACGTCTGCATTGGTTGATGTATGATCAATTTTCGCAAACATCAATCTTTGCAAGTGTAAGTGGAACTTATACTTTGGATAAAATAAATTTCTCAAGAACAATTCTGGATAACTTGTCTCAACAAATCGATCTTATAAACGTAGATAATGATTATAATGCCAGAGCCGATTTTGATTTTACTACCCCTTTCCGGAAGCTGGGAATAGATCTTAATGCACGACTTAGCGAAAGTTGGAATCGTGGCTTATCTTATGTTAATGGAGTTGAAAATATAAACACTAATTTTAGTCACACTTTAAGTCTTTATCTTAATAATAGAAAAAAAGATAAATGGGATTTGATGATTGGTGGTAGAATTCAGATTTCGGATGTAAAATATTCCCTACAGCAATCTTTAAATAGGCAATACCTAAATACAAGTGCATATTCCGATCTCAGTTTTACGCCCAACGATAAATGGTATTTCTTAGTTTCAGCAGATATTACACGCTACGATGAGCAAACCTTTGGCGAAGCAGTAAATATTCCTATTCTAAGGGCAGAAATAAGCAGATATTTTCTTTCAGGCAAAAGAGCGGTTATTACGCTAAGCGCATTCGACTTGCTTGACCAAAACAAAGGATTGGAGCGCATCAGCGAAATGAATTATCTGCTCGAAAGAACAACTAATATTTTGGGAAGATATGCTATGTTGACCTTTAAATACCGCTTGAATAAATTTGATAAAAATCCTGGAGGAATGAAAATCGATGTAAGGATAAGACATTAAATAAAAGGCAGAAAGGATTAATTTCGATGAGTTTTGCCTTTCTCTATTTATCCATCTTTTTAATAAATAATATCGCCATGCCTACTGATGCATAAGTAATTGCAGCCAGTAGCAATACCCAAACAAAACCTGCTTCTACAGAAATAATGGTGGCCAATGCAGTGCTGATAACAGAAAAATATCCATTAAATGCCCATGCCCAAGGTATATCTATTTGATTATTATTTGATAAGTATTTTATACCTGCTGGAAAAGGAATTCCCAAAAAGAAGCCTGTAATTCCGATCAAAACTATTGAAGTCAATATTTTTAGTGAAATTGATTTAGCAATTGTATAAGATAAAATAGTTGATAAAGTGAATGTGTGAAACAATAATAAAACTGTAATAATAATAGGTACAATAAGAAGTATTTTTTTTGTAATTCGTAAAGATGTGGAAAAATAACTTCCCAGTCCTGAAAAAATCAGAAGTATGCTTATACAAGCTGCTGCTGCATAAATTGCCTCTCCGAAATAGAAAGTAAATTGCTGAATAAAGACTATTTCAATAAACATAAATGCCAGTCCAATACCGCTAAAATAGCTGAAAACCCACATCTTATTATTGCTTTTCCAGGATTTTATAAAAAGGGGCAGAATGATAAAAATGCCTGCGATTACAATAATCTGAATAAATGTAAAAAGAACAAGCACATATCCGAGCTCCAGAAATGGCAAACTGCCCTCTCCGATTGTTGAAATTATTTGATGAATTCCGCTCCACCTAATATTTTGGAAGAAAAAAGGACGATTATCCGTGGCGGGTTTAACACGATAAGAATACTCATCAAAAAACTCTTCGTCTTTAGATGATAACAAACTTTCAATGTTTCTGAAGAATGAAGTATCCTGAATAATATTATACTTTCCGTAATTTATTTCTTTCGTTCCAGGAAGTAATAGAGGATCGAACATCAAATCCTTACAAAATATTTGCACTTGTTTTTCCTGAATTTTGGTAAATCCAGATTTTTTTAGCAAAAAAGTAACTCCACTCCAACTCCTCACGGCAATAATATGTTCATTGGGTTGTTTTATGTTTTTTTCTTCGAGAAGTTGGTCAAAAGTTGCCAAAATTCTATATGAGTTTCTAACAGGATAATCCATCCAACAACTAATTGAAATCATTCCGTTGTCAGAAAGTTTGTCCCACATTTCATGAAAAGCCTCTATGTTTAATTCATATCTGGATTCGATTGCATTAAGTCCTGAATTACCAAAAAAAGAACCTATTATTGGAAGTTGGATCAAATCATAACTCGCACTTAATGAAGTAAGTATGTTACGTGACATTGTCTGTTTAAGCTTTACACTATACTGATCAACAAATGAATTTTGCAGTAAATCAAAAATCTCTGAATTGGCCTCATTGGCTATAATATTTGAAACCTTATGTGATAGTGCCAAGGATATATTTTCTCCAGTTCCAGTATTGAGAATAAGAACATTATCAATTTTTTCAATATGATATGGTAATGATTGAGTTGTATAATTCAGAATACTCGATTTCTCTTGATCTGTTTCAGGTACTAGATATCCAATGAAATTTCCATTGTTAAATACTACTTTTCGAACAGGGAAAGTATCTCGATAGCTAAGACTTACACCCGGAGCAAATCGAAGCACGGGTGAAGAAATTATCTGTACTAATCCATAAGGACTACTCTTTTCATATTCGATAGTTGCAGCAGGCAGTAGCAATGTTTTACTGATATCTTTATACTCAGATGGCTTTAATTTAGACCCGTTAAAAAATACACCGAGCAAAATTAAAATAGAAATAATGGTCATAGATTGAAGTATTTTTCCTGCATTCTTAGGAAAAGAAACTAGTCCTCCCGCAAGAGCAATTACGGCAATAAGAAGTGGCAATTGTTCAACCGAAAAGAAATGCATCAGTATCAATGATATAATACCGCCAAGACCTGAACCAACAAGGTTTGCAAAATATATTTTTCCTATTTGATTGGCAAATTTCAAAAAGCTCAATCCTATAGCCAGAGCTCCGGTAAAGAAAGGTAAGAAGAAAATAAAATAAGTGGCAATCAAACGCCCAGTATACCTTAAATCTTGAAAAATCAATAAAGAATCAAAGCGTACTGCATCTAAGTTTACTCCAATAACAGTTACAGCCATCAAAATAGCTGTAATAATTAATAGTGAAGGAAAAATTCGAGTGTAATTATTAAGAAGCCTTTGTCTAAAAATTGTCAGGAATGTACCGGCAGCACCAAATCCAAGGAGAGCAACCGATATAATCATATAAGCAAAATGATACCATTGGATATATGATAAAATCTGCATCAATATTAATTGAAAAGCTATGATTGCTGATGAAACCAGGCCAATAGCAATATTGATTCTAATTATTGATATTTTTCCGATTGATTTCACTATTTACGTGTAAAAGGCACAAAACGCACATACATCAAATTGGTCGTTTTAATATCATCACCTGTTTTAGTGATTAACATTAAAGTCTGGACATTAAAAAGAGAGCCAACAGGAATAATCATTCTTCCACCATCTTTCAATTGACTGATTAATGGTGGCGGAATATATTCCGATGCGGCGGTTACAACAATACCATCAAAAGGAGCATGTTCATCCCATCCATAATAACCATCAGCTATTTTGATATCAACATTGTTGTATTTCAAGCTTTTCAATCGTTCTTTTGCCGCAAGACCCAATTCATCAACAATTTCGATTGTATAAACCTGACTGACAAATTCAGCTAAAACAGCAGCCTGATAACCCGAACCTGTGCCTATTTCCAATATAGTATCACCTTCACGAACATTTAGCATCTCAGTCATATAAGCTACAATATATGGTTGAGAAATAGTTTGACCATAACCAATAGGCAATGGTCTGTCCTTGTAAGCATTACTTTTATATGTGGCAGGAACAAACAAATGTCGTTCAACAGCTTTCATTGCATTCAATGTGTTTTCGTCATTTATCCCACGAGCCTCAATCTGACTTTTAACCATATTGGTTCTTTCCTGTTCATACTTAACTTGACAGAATAATGAAGATAAGATACCTACTTTCAGAATAAAAAAGAGAATCAATTGTTTTTGCATAATTACGCCCTATTTTTTGATGCATATAAAATTACGAAAAATCAATAGATATTATTTAGGTTTCGAAAAAATTATTAGTACTTAATCTTCATCAAAACAAGAAAAAACTTATCAAAATTAGCTTAGGATTTTTTTTTACTAAAAAGTGGATCTATCCAAACACAATTACTAGTTAGAAAAAAGGTATAAATATTGAGTATATTTGGGAAGCAAATAAATTATAGAAAGGAATAAAATTATGAAAAATCAATCAAT